>NZ_JANEWL010000081.1:0-22486 GCF_028069815.1 Citrobacter sp. Awk 2 | reverse complement strand
GAATTACTATTCACATAAAGGTTAAACCCACGAATTTAGCGCTGGCAAGTGGTTAGTCGTGACATTGTTACCAGTATCACAATTAACCTCATTCTTTTGCTCCTAACCGCGCCGTCATCTAGTGGCGAAATTTCATCTTATTAATAAACAAGACGTTTATGCTGGCTGGCCGTTTCTCCCGTCATTCAGATAACGCTTACTCTTTTCAGCCTCACAGTAAAAATCTCACAGTAATCAGCAGAAATGGCGGCGTTTTTGTGATCGTCTGCTCATTTATTCGCCTTAACAGTGGAATGTTAACGGTAACCTCACTTACCCTCATCGTGAATATAAAATCACAATGGAATATATATTCCAAAGGAGAGGTGCTATGAGCGAACAAAGTATTGCCCTGTGGGGGCGGTTTGAGTATCAGGTCACGGACGTTGACGATCCTCGCCATTTTACCGACACCGAGCTATCAGCCACCTTTACCTGCGGTGAAGAATCCCGCACGGTTTGGGGCTTTTACAACGGTAACGGTCAGTTCATACTGCGCTTTATGCCGGATATCCCCGGCGTCTGGCACTATCACATCAGCTCAAATATTCCTTCGCAGTCCCCTGTCGAAGGAACGTTTACCTGCGTCCCTGAAACACAGTTAACCGGCCCGGTACAGCGTGATGGCGACGGGCACTTCCGCTATGCCAATGGCAATGCGTTTTATCCTTTTGGTACCACGGCCTACGTCTGGAACTATCAACCGGACGATATACAGCAACAAACGCTGGCATCGCTGGCGGCGAGTCCGTTCAATAAAATTCGCATGTGCGTATTTCCTAAACACTATCGCTACAATCTGCAGGAACCGATGCGCTTCCCCTTTCCGGGTACCCTCGACCAAGGATTTGATTTTACCCGCTTCGATACCACCTTTTTTGCCCAGTTGGAGAGTCAAATACAAAAGCTGGATGAACTGAATATTGAGGTGGATTTGATCCTCTTTCATCCGTACGACCGCTGGGGATTTTCCGCCATGTCGCAGGAGACCGATCGCCGCTATCTCCGCTACGTGGTGGCACGCCTCGCATCGTTTAAAAATATTTGGTGGTCGCTGGCCAATGAGTTCGACCTGCTGAAAGAAAAACCGATGTCATTCTGGGATGCCGCCATAGCGCAAATCAAACGAGAGGATCCCTCTTCGCACATGATCTCCATTCATAACTGGCACAACCCGCCGATCCACTACCGCTCAAATGCGCACTGGTACGATCATCACAATCCCGCGCTCACCCACGCCAGCATCCAGCATCACGATATGCACTTTGTCCCGGAATGGCGGCAGACATTTGCCAAACCCATTGTCATTGACGAATGCTGCTATGAAGGCAATGTCGATCTCGGTTGGGGCAATATCACCGGAGAAAAAATGACTGCATTGTTCTGGCATGGCGTAATACTCGGTGGCTATGTCACTCACGGCGAAACATACCTGAATGAAGATGAGATCATTTGGTGGTCACATGGCGGCACGCTCAAAGGAGCAAGCATCCCGCGCATCGCTTTTTTGCGCAACATCCTTGAGGAAGGGCAGGCCAAACGCCTGGCGCCGCTCCCGTGGGGCAGCCACTGGGATACGTCGATGGGGATAAGCTGCGAGGGCAACTGGGGACTGTTCTATTTTGGCGAACATTGCCCTGCCTACAAGATGATGACTATGTTGCCGGAGAATACGGCGTGGAAGGTCGATATCATTGATACCTGGGCCATGACGATCACGCCGGTTGCGGGGGTTATTCAACACGGTGACAAGCTGGATCTACCGGCTAAGCCATGGATTGCTCTACGCTTAACAAAACTCTGATGACTACAGCCAGCCTCAGGGGCTGGCGATAACTTGACTCGCCGCGGCGTCACCCTTTAACCAGATTGCGCGCTGTCGGGTAGTCGGTGATCAGTACGTCGATATAATTCCCCTGCAGCGCTCCACGGATCGCATTCTGTTTTTCTACCCCGCCCGCCAACGCTATCACATGGTTGCAGTCGCGGATCTGCGCCAGCTCCATGCCGATAACCGGGTCTTCCTCATGGCTGAGTACCGGATTGCCTGCCGCGTCGTAATAATGCAGACAGATATCCCCGACCGCGCCGCGTTCGGCCAGCAGTCGCAGCATCTCTTCGTTGTAATAGTTTCCAGAATTTTTCAGCAATTGAGAAGGTTCCAGCTCCCCGATGCCGACAATCGCCACATCCACTTCAGCAAATTTTTCGACGACCGCCGCCACGTCCGGGCTGTTAACCAGCCGAGAACGTTCTTCCACCGAATGCTCAATACTTTGCGAAGGCAACAGCCAGGCCGGGCAGCCGAGGTGTGCCGCCAGCTGTTGCGTCAGAATCGTGGCCTGCACGTTGCCGTTTGGCCCCACGCCGCCCAGTAATTGGATCACGCCTGCCGCCCGAATATTTTGCGGGTGCATTTCATCAACCATGCAGCGAATGGTGCTACTCCAGGAGGAAATACCGACCAGGTCTTCGGCACGCAGACGAGTTTCAACGTAATGTGCCGCCGCACTGCCAATGGCATGCTTAATTTGCGTACTGCTGGGGTTGTCGCCAACATCCACGACTATCGCCTGGCGAAGACCAAACCGCTCTTCAATGGCTTTTTCCAGCTCGACAAAGATATTGGTCGGCTGTACGACGGTGATTTTCACCAGCCCTTCTTTCTGACAACGCGTCAAGGCACGGGAGACAAAGGACTGCGACAAATGCAGCAGCGTGGCGATTTCAGACTGTTTTTTATTTTCGGCGTAGTAAAGTGTAGCTATCTTAACCAGCAACCGCTGTTCATCCTGCTTTGACATAGCATTCCCCCTGGTAAACTGCCTGTTATTTTTATTCATACCTGAATAGATAACAAGTCATCTGCGCCTTTCCGGTTATCGCGTTAGTGTGATCCTTTTCTCTTTTCGCCAAAAATTGCTGCTACAAGGCGTAGACAAACCCTCAGACAAGGCATATCTTTAATCATGAATAATAAATCAGTAGTGAATATTTATTCTAACCGATAACGACCAACTGTTTTAGCTGCATATTACGCAGTGGATAGCGAGACAGTTGCACTACTGCACCCACATGGAATATTTATTCACTAAGGATTAAACATTCAAGAGGTGTCTTATGAATCCGTTTTCGCTCTCAATACCAGAGCTAGTCAAGAAAGCACGTGCGGTACGTCGTCGCATTATCGTGTTGAATGCAGAAAGCCCGGCGGGGGGACATACCGGCGCTGACCTGTCGCAGGTCGAACTGCTGACAGCACTCTATTTTCGCATCCTGAATTGCTCACCAGAGCTTATAGCAAGCGATGAGCGCGACATCTACATCCAGTCGAAAGGTCATGCAGTGGGCGGTTACTACTGCGTGCTGGCTGAGGCTGGTTTTATTCCCGTGGACTGGCTGGCGACCTATCAGCACGCCGATTCACACCTGCCGGGCCATCCGGTGAAACACAAAACGCCAGGGATCGAACTGAATACCGGAGCGCTCGGTCACGGTCTGCCGGTCGCCGTGGGCATTGCGCTGGCAGCTAAACGTAACAACAGCAAGCGCCGGGTGTTTGTCGTTACCGGTGATGGTGAACTGGCAGAAGGAAGCAACTGGGAAGCCGCACTGGTCGCCGCCCACTACAAGCTGGATAACCTGATTATCATCAACGACAAAAATAACCTCCAACTTGCCGGCGCAACCAAAGAGATCATGAACACAGATCCACTGGATGAGAAATGGCGTGCCTTCGGTATGCAGGTCACAGAGTGCCGCGGTAATGATATGAGTGATGTGGTGCGCACGCTGGAAGGGTTAACCCCGGAAGGTAAACCGCACGTCGTCATTGCCCACACCACCAAAGGGGCCGGGATCTCCTTTATTCAAGGCCGCCCGGAATGGCACCACCGCGTGCCAAAAGGGGAAGAAGTTGAACTGGCGCTGGAGGAACTGAAAGATGCGTAATAGTGAACACCTCGCCACCGTGATGGTGAATACCTTAATTGCCGCAGTCGAGCGCGGAATGGACGTTGTACCCGTCGTTGCTGACTCCACGTCTACGGCGAAAATCGCCCCGTTTATGAAGGAATTTCCCGGTCGTCTGGTCAACGTGGGTATCGCCGAACAGACGCTGGTTGGCGCCGCCGCCGGCCTGGCGCTGGGGGGCAAAATCGCCGTCACCTGTAATGCCGCTCCGTTCCTTATTTCGCGGGCCAATGAGCAAATCAAAGTCGACATTTGCTACAACAACACCAACGTGAAGCTGATCGGCCTGAACGCGGGCGCCAGCTACGGCCCCCTTGCCAGCACGCATCACAGTATTGATGACATTTCCGTTTTGCGCGGTTTTGGCAATATTGAAATTTACGCCCCGTCCTGCCCAGTGGAATGCCGGCAGATTATCGACTATGCCTTAAGCCACGTCGGCCCGGTTTATGTTCGCCTCGACGGAAAAGCCTTACCGGAACTGCACGACGAAAATTACCAGTTCACCCCGGGTAATATCGATATTCTGCGGAAAGGAAAAGATGTCGCGCTGGTCGCGATGGGCTCAACCGTCCATGAAATTGTCGAGGCTGCCACAGTGCTGGAACAGGCAGGTATTGATGCTAGCGTAATCAGTGTACCGTCAATTCGTCCCTGCAATACCCAACAGCTTTTGGCAGCAATAACCCACTGCAAGGCCGTGGTCAGTGTGGAAGAGCATAACATTAATGGCGGCGTGGGAAGCCTGGTGGCGGAAGTACTGGCAGAAGCTGGCTGTGCCATTCCGCTGCGCCGACTCGGCATTGGCGATGGTCAATATGCCATTGCGGCCGATCGCGCGGCAACGCGTGCCCGCCACGAAATTGACGCCGCTGGCGTCGTGAAAAACGCCGCCGCGCTGTTGCAGCGCCACACGATAAAACAATAACAACAGAACACTTATTGGAGAAAGCGATGTCACGAATTCCTCAACAGCTGACCATGGCGGTGATTATTGGCAATCGGGGATTTTTCCCAAGCTATCTGGTTGCTGAAGCCCGCGAACAAGCCAGCGCGCTCTTTGCGCGACTGGGCATTAAAACCATTATGCTCGACGATACGCAAACGGAACTCGGCGGGGTAGAAACCCGCCAGGATGCGAAAGTGTGCGCCGAACTTTTCCGCGCTCACCGCGACGACATTCACGGCGTGGTAGTGCTGTTGCCGAACTTTGGCGATGAAAAAGCAATAGCCGAAACGCTGCGCCTGTCTGGCCTGAATGTCCCGGTACTGGTTCAGGCGCAGGAAGATAACCTTGATAAAATGGGGCTTGCCACTCGCCGTGACAGCTTCTGCGGAAAAATCTCCCTGTGCAATAACCTGCGTCAGTACGGCATTCCATTTACACTCACCACCCAGCATGTCTGCGATCTGGCCGGTGAGGTTTTTGCTCAGGATCTGAAACGTTTCGAACAGATTTGCCGTGTTGTCAGCAGCATGCGTGGCGTACGCGTCGGCGCTATCGGTGCTCGTCCGGCTGGATTCAATACCGTTCGCTACAGCGAAAAATTACTCGAAAGACTGGGTATCGCCGTTGAAACGCTCGATCTGTCTGAAGTCTTTACCCGCATCAAATGTCTGCGCGATGACGATATCCGCGTGGATGAAAAACGTCGTCTGCTGCTGGATAACGCCGATGCCAGCACCATTCCCGCCGACAAACTCGTCACAATGGCAAAACTGTTTGTCGTCATCAGCGAATGGGTCATCGCTAACGATATAGATACCACAGCGATCCAGTGCTGGACTTCGCTGCAGGAAAATTTAGGTATCAACGTATGCTCAATTATGAGCGTGATGTCCGGGCAGTTAATGCCCAGCGCCTGCGAAGTGGATGTGATGGGCGCGCTGTCAATGTACGCCCTCGCCAGCAGCAACTTAAGCCCGGCTTCTATTGCCGACTGGAATAACAATTTCGGCGACGAGCGTGATAAATGTGTGCTTTTTCACTGCGGTAACTTTGCATCAGCCAGTCTGGAAAACCCCAAAATGGGCACAGCGGATATCATCGGTACCACCGTTGGGAAAGAGAACACCTGCGGTGCAGTACATGGACGCATGAAAAGCGGCACGCTGACCTATTTCCGCCTGAGCACCGACGATTTAACCGGTGAAATCAAAGCGTACGTCGGTGAAGGCCAATCGGTAGACGACCCGCTGGATACGGTTGGCTGTCGTGCAGTAATCCAGGTGCCGCATCTGGAGAATTTACTGGCGTGGATCTGTCGTAACGGTTTTGAGCATCACGTGGCAATGAACCATTCCGCCAGCGCCGAGGTGCTGCATGAAGCCTTCACCCGCTATCTCGGGGTGGATACGTTGTTCCATCGCTAATACTCAGGGAAACAGAGAGGCTGGAGAAAACGATGTCAGCAACGAAAGACATTATTATTGCGCTTGATGAAGGCACCACCAATGCCAAAGCCGTTGCGCTGGACGGTCGGGGAAATGTGGTCGCGAAGTTCTCCCGCGCGCTGGCGATCCACACGCCTCGCGAAGGCTGGGTTGAACAGTCCGGCGACGCGCTGCTGGAGGCCTCTCTGGCTGTAATGGCGCAAGCAGTTGCCGCCGTAGGTACGCAGCGGGTGGCGGCGCTGGCGATCAGTAATCAGCGAGAAACGGCAATCGGCTGGTATCGCGCAAGCGGGCGTCCGCTCGGCCCCGCCATTACCTGGCAATGCTCGCGCACGGCTGACTTTTGCCAGGCGTTGCGCGAGCAAGGTCATGAGGCGAAAATAAAATCCACCACCGGATTGCCCGTCGCCCCGCTCTTTTCCGCCTCTAAAATGCGCTGGCTTCTGGAGTCCGTCCCCAACGGCATGGCGCTCGCACAGCAAGGCGAAATTTGCCTCGGCACTATCGATAGCTGGTTACTGTGGAATCTTACCGGCGGTGCGGCGTTTCGTTGTGACGCCTCCAACGCTTCGCGCACGCAGTTGCTCAATCTACATAGCGGCCAATGGGATAGCGAGATGCTGGCGCTGTTTGGTATCCCGCAACAGGCGCTGCCAGAAGTTTGCCCTTCCAGTCATCATTTTGGCGTGACGAAAGCTCTGGCGACCATCCCCGATGGGATCCCCATTCTGGCGATGATTGGCGATTCTCATGCCGCGCTCTTTGCCCACGGGCTAGGTGCTGAAGGTTGTGTTAAAGCGACCTATGGCACCGGCTCATCGGTGATGGCTCCGGTATCTTCAACGCAGTCTGCGGTGAATGCGCTGGCAACAACTATTGCCTGGCATGATGGCGATATCCGGGTCTATGGTCTGGAAGGCAATATTCCCCATACCGGCGATGCTGTGGCCTGGATGGCCGACAGTACCGGCTTAAGCGAACTGCCGGAGGAGCAACTGTTACATGAGCTCAATACTCTGCCCGCCACGGTCGATTCGACGCTGGGCGTCTATTTTGTTCCGGCACTTACCGGGCTGGGCGCGCCCTGGTGGGATGAAAGCGCCCGGGGGTTAATTCATGGCCTCAGCCGCGGCGTGAAACGCGCGCATCTGGTGCGCGCCGCGCTGGAGTCTATTACCTATCAAATTGCCGATGTCGTACAAGCGATGCACCAGCACAGCGGTTTCAGCCTCAACGCGCTGATGGTTGATGGCGGGCCGACAAAAAATGATTGGCTGATGCAGTACCAGTCCGATCTGCTGGGTTGCCCGGTGATGCGCAGCGACATTCCCGAGCTTTCAGCCATTGGCGCCGGACTGCTGGCACGCAAGGCGCTGCTCGGTACAGAAACCGCTCAGCTACGCCATTTTTTGCCCGACCACATATCATTTCAGCCAAACGCAGAGCGTCACGGTCGATTGCAAAAACGCTGGCACGAGTGGCAAAGCGCCGTTGAGCGTACGCGCTGGCAAACACCTTAGCGAGTCAGCAATCATGATAAATTCGCCCGCAGTCACGACTGAGTGTGGGCGCTAATCGCGAACAAAGTCACCAATCGCCAGATAGGTGGCTTTTGCTTCCTGCAGAACTTTGTCCTCCAGCATCAGATAAGCATGCGTCATCCCAGGAAAGTGAACATGCTGTACGGGTATCCTCTCAGCTTGCAGTCTGGCGACAAAAGCAAAATTCTCATCCCGTAAAGGATCCAACCCACCACTGACTACCAGAGTGGGTGGAAAATCCTGGCTCAACGGCAGGTAAAGCGGAGACGTCTGTTTACGATCTTCTCCATTGCGGAAATATTGCTGAAAATACCAGCGTATTTTGCTTTCATCCAGTAGCTTTCCTGCGCCGTTCTCCTGCACCGACGGCCAGTTCAGCGTGTAGTCCAGGCTCGGATAAATCAGCACCAGGCGATGAATAAATCCTGGCTGCTCGCGGGAAAAGTAGGCCGCCAGCGTCGCGCTAAATGCGCCGCCACCGCTGTCGCCGATAAGCGTGAGCTGGCGGCTGTAAGGAATATGCTGACTTTCGAGCAGCGACCAGACGTTTTCTATTACGGCTTTTGCATCGGAAAAACCAGCCGGATACGGGTTTTCTGGCGCACGTCGATAATCAACCGACACAACGATATTTCCTGTCGCCATCGCCAGATGACGGGTAACCGGATCATACACGTCCACCGAACCGCTCAGATGCCCACCGCCATGGATAAACACCACCACCTTCGGCTCTCCGGTCAGTGCCGGGCGATAAATCCGTACCGGGATGCGACGCTCTCCGGTGTCCACTTCAGTATTGATAATTGCCGCCATCGGTTCTGAGGTGGACACATTTGCTTTTGTCAGTGCTGCTAACCCTGCTCTTGAGCTGAGCGTGTCGTAGCAAAGGTTGGGATTGCGAGGTTGTGCTGCGAGTAAATCAGCCAGAAGCGCGGGCGGTGTTTGCGTCAGCGAGCCGTGTTCCTGTTGCCAGCGCTGTTGATAACCTTGCTGTTGCATCTGCACAGTCTCAGCGTTGGCTGTCTCACAGGAAAAGCACTCTGCCATCGACTGGCGTTGCCGTCCGTTTTCATCAAAGTTGTCGACAGCCAGCCAACGCTGCAAAACAGCGTCACACTGTGGCCACTCATCGTCAATCATTGATAGCCAGTCGCTGTCGCGGTTGCGCCCCTTACGCACCATTTTCTGGCGAAAGCGCCCTTCATGGATAAACCCTAAACGCTCCGCCGCACGGCGGGATGCGACGTTCAGGGAATCGCATTTCCACTCCACGCGGCGATAGCCCAGCGCAAACGCCTGGCGCAGCAACAGCCAGACGGTTTCTGTACCCAGTACCGTATTCTTCATTCGTGGCGACCAGGTCACATGACCAATCTCGACCGAGCCATTTACAAGGTCAATCGCCATAAATGAGACTAACCCCACGGCGCACCCGGATTGTAGATCAATCACCGCATAGGGAACCAAAGAAGCATCCGTTGATTTGCCCGTGACCCAGCGCACGGCCTCCTCTACGCTCGCAGGACGCGTGCTGGCAAGCCAGGTCCAGTCACGTTCGTCAGGTGCCTGTGCGTAGGCGTCAAACAGATCGGCGGCATGGCGGTCAGCATTCAGGGGCTCCAGACGGCAATATTGTCCAATAAGCACACTCCGTGGCAGCGCGGTTGCGCCATTCCAGTCCGGCAGGGCATCACCCACCGTCTGCCCATACAGATTTATCTCTGGCACTGTTCAACCCCTGTTATGCAAGCAAAAACCAAGTTATAGCACCCGCCATTTCACCTTCAAAGCACTGGTCAGGGATTTTTCACGCAGAACAGAAAAGCAGCAGCCCTTCTATACTGATTAAAAATCAACGCTCAGGGGAACACTATGTCACTTCCCGATTTTCATGTTTCTGACCCCTTTACGTTAGGTATTGAACTGGAAATGCAGGTAATCAATCCTCCGGGTTACGATCTGAGTCAGGACTCGTCCAGGTTGATTGACGCCGTGAAGTCAGAACTCACTGTCGGCGAGGTGAAGCACGATATCACCGAAAGTATGCTGGAAATGGCGACCGGGGTGTGTCGCGATGTTGACCAGGCGGCCGCGCAGTTTTCCACCATGCAGCACCTTGTTTTGCACGCAGCCCAAACGCTTCACCTCGAAATCTGCGGCGGTGGTACGCACCCGTTTCAAACATGGCAGCGTCAGGAAGTGTGTGATAACGAACGCTATCGGCGGAACCTGGAGAACTTCGGTTACCTTATTCAGCAGGCGACGGTTTTCGGTCAGCATGTCCATATCGGCTGCGCCAACGGTGACGATGCGATTTACCTGCTGCACGGCCTGTCGCGGTTTGTCCCCCACTTTATTGCGCTCTCTGCAGCCTCACCCTATATGCAGGCCGCCGATACACGATTTGCCTGTGCACGGCTGAACATTTTCTCCGGATTTCCTGATAATGGCCCGATGCCGTGGGTGAGCAACTGGCAGGAATTTACCGGGCTCTTTCGCCGACTGGCGTACACCAGCATGATTGACAGCATTAAAGATTTGCACTGGGACATCCGCCCCAGTCCGCATTTTGGCACGGTAGAGGTGCGGGTGATGGACACCCCGCTGACCCTTGAGCACGCACTTAACATAGCTGGGCTTATTCAGGCTACCGCCCACTGGTTACTCACCGAACGGCCATTCAGGCATCAGGAAAATGATTATCTTTTGTACAAGTTCAACCGTTTTCAGGCCTGTCGTTTTGGTATGGAAGGAATACTCACCGACGTGAATACCGGGGATCGCCATCGCCTGGCGGATGACACGCTACGCTTACTGGACACTGTCGCAGCGTCGGCTGAAAAAGTGGGAGCTGTCAGTGCCATAAACACCTTACATCAGCAGGTAAGAAAGGGGCACAATGAGGTCCGGCACATGCGTGATTTTGTGGCAAACGGTGGCTCGCTGAGTGGACTGGTGAAAAAACACTGTGAGATCTGGGCAGGACATTAAGCGCGACGTTTGCGTTAACCAACGATATCCCCGACAATGGCTTTTTAACTCAAGTTTAACAATGTCATGAAACACCCGCTTGAATCACTGATGACCGCCGCCGGGATACTGCTGTTGGCTCTGCTTTCCTGCCTGCTGCTGCCCGCCCCTTCACTTGGCCTGGTGTTGGCGCAAAAGTTAGTCACAACCTTCCATTTAATGGATCTTAACCAGTTTTATACTTTGTTGTTTTGTTTGTGGTTCTTGCTTCTCGGGGTAATTGAGTATTTTGTACTACGCTTCATCTGGCGGCGTTGGTTCTCGCTGGCAGAATAGACCCGCGAGAACTCGTATACCGTTAATGTGTGCGGCTGTGATTTTCTTTACGATATGCCCCAGGCGGCTGGCTAAACGTACGGGTAAAAATACGCGTGAAAGTCTGCTGCGAATCGAAACCATACTTCAGGCAGATATCGTAAACTTTTTGGTCGGTATCGCGCAGATCGCGTGCCGCTAATAATAGCTTACGTTCACGGATATAACGCCCGAGGCTCTCGCCTTTGTACTGCAGAAAAAGGCGTTGCAGATGCCATTTTGAATACCCCGCATGGCGCGCAATATCATCAATGCGCAAAGGTTGATTCAAATTATCATCAATCCATTCAACAATCGTATCAATTACCTGAGCAGAAATCGTCATCATGCTCTCCCCTCTGTTCATTGCGTTGCCTGCTGCCACCAGGCCGTAAACTGTTGGTCCGGTTCGGACAGTGCTACCGGCTCACCCAGCATCGGCGTCAGCAATCGGTAATGTTGGCGGCGACTGGCAAGTGCCAGTCTTTTGTAGGGATCATCCCAGGTGTGTTTTGCCAGAACGAAGCGACCCGCATGTCCGGGTAATACCGCTTTCGCGTGGAGATCGGCTGCGGCCTGGGCGGTCTCTTCCGGCATCATGTGAATGAACTTCCAGTCCTGGTCATACTGGCCATTTTCCATGATTGCCAAATCGACCTTGCCAAACTGCTCGCCAATCGCTTTAAAATGCGGCCCGTAGCCGGAGTCGCCGCTGTAGTAAACGTTCTGTTCCGGCGTTTCAAACATGAAACTGGCCCACAGCGTTTGGTTACGTTTAATCCCCCGGCCAGAAAAATGGCGGGCAGGCAGGACATGGACGATCAGTGAATCCGTCACTTTGACGGATTGATTCCAGTCGCGTTCCTCAATGATCTCGCTGTTCATTCCCCAGTAACGCAGGTGCGATCCCACGCCAAGTGGCGTAATCACGCGCTTAATCTTCGGCATCAGGGCCTTGATGGTGGCGAGATCCAGATGGTCGTAGTGATCATGCGAGATAATAAGAAGATCGATCTCCGGCATCGTCTGCGCGGTCCACGGATACTCGCCGGCAAAGGCTTTATTCAGGAATGAAAACGGTGCGGCATAATTGCTCAACACCGGATCAATAAGAATACGCTGGCCCGCCAACTGCAAATACCACGAGGAATGCCCCAGCCAGACAAGGGTATCCTGCTGTGGCGATAAACTGGCGAGATCGGTCGCAACCAGGGGTAATGGCTGCGCCGGTCGCGCGTTTTCTCGCTTCGCGACCAGAAACTCCCACCAGGCCGCCAACATACCTTTGTTGCCGGTATAGCCCGGGGTCGGCACCTGATTATGAAACTGTCCATCACGATAATGTGGCGACTGTTCAACCTGACTCAGTTGTGCTCCTTGCGGCGCCTGACCAAATCCGGCATTGAATACAAACGGTAAACTTGCTGCTGCGGCAATGAGCATAATAACAACCACACAAACTGTGAGACGCTTCATATCCTGACCTTAAACGCGCTCCCTTTCCGCTGGGTTGCGCGACTGACCCTTGATTATGAGTGAGTAAGCACTCATTATAGAAATCGAAAGTTTGTCGTCAAGATGATTTTCAATCTTTGACATTCGCCGTTGCGGTGCTGCAAAGGCCGTGATTCAATCCTATTTTTTACAGACTTAGGGGTAAAGTGTAGTGGCTCGTCCGAAGAGTGAAGACAAAAAACAGGCATTACTGGAAGCTGCAACCACAGCATTTGCACAATCAGGTATTGCGGCCTCTACCGCCGTTATTGCCCGAAATGCAGGTGTCGCAGAGGGAACGTTGTTTCGCTATTTCGCAACAAAAGATGATCTGATCAACGAGCTTTACCTCCATTTAAAGCAAGATCTCTGCCAGTCAATGATGGCAAATCTGGATCGCTCAGTAACCGATGCCAAAACCATGACCCACTACATCTGGAACAGCTACATCAGTTGGGGTCTGAACCATACTTGTGGACATCGCACTATCCGCCAACTGGCCGTCAGCGAGAAAATCAGCAAAGAAACCGAACAGCAGGCTGACGATATGTTCCCGGAACTGCGCGATTTATGTCATCGTTCCGTTCGCCCTGAATTTATGTCTGACGAATATCGTGCCTTCGGTGATGGGCTTTTTCTTTCACTTGCAGAGACAACCATGGAATTTGCCGCCCGCGATCCTGCCCGCGCGAATGAATATATTTCGATGGGGTTTGAGGCCATGTGGCGCGCACTGACCCGCGAGGAAAAATAATGGACGGCCAAACGCTGCATACATGTGCTAAACGTATTGCACTCGAACTCCCTTTTACTGAGCAATGCTGGCCGTTCGGCCCGGAATACGATGTCTTCAAAGTCGGCGGTAAGATTTTTATGATTGTCTCAGAGCAGCGCGGTCGTCCGTTGGTGAATTTGAAATCAGACCCACAAAAATCACTGCTGAATCAGCAGATTTACCGCAGTATCGAACCGGGCTATCACATGAATAAAAAGCACTGGATATCCGTTTACCCCGGCGATGATATTAGCGAGTCATTACTGACTGACCTGGTGAACGACTCATGGCATCGGGTGGTAGACGGCCTGCCTAAGCGGGATCAAAAACGCCTACGGCCTGGCTGATTTATCGTTAGCGTCGATAAGTGTTTTTGCATTTTTCGGTCTTATCATTTTCCCGCTAACCCTGTACCCTGCTGAAACAAAACGCACCCGCAGGGTACGAAAAACCACCAGGAGTAGTTATGGATATTGTTTCTGTCGCCTTAAAACGTTACTCCACTAAGGCATTTGATCCGAATAAAAAACTGACCGCTGAGCAAGCAGAAAAATTAAAAACACTGCTGCAGTTTAGTCCGTCCAGTACCAACTCTCAGCCGTGGCACTTTATCGTTGCCAGCACTGACGAAGGAAAAGCGCGCGTGGCTAAATCCGCAGCCGGCGGCTTTGTGTTCAACGAACGTAAAATGCTGGATGCTTCCCACGTCGTGGTGTTCTGCGCCAAAACGGCGATGGACGATGCGTGGCTGGAACGCGTGGTGGATCAAGAAGAGCGCGATGGACGCTTTGCTACCCCGGAAGCCAAAGCTGCAAACCACAAAGGTCGTACATTCTTTGCCGACCTGCACCGCAAGGAACTGAAAGACGACAACCACTGGATGGCGAAACAGGTGTACCTGAACGTCGGTAACTTCCTGCTGGGTGTGGCGGCGATGGGTCTGGATGCCGTACCGATTGAAGGCTTTGATGCGGCCATCATGGATGCAGAATTTGGTCTGAAAGAAAAAGGTTACACCAGCGTTGTTGTGGTCCCGGTGGGTCATCACAGCGTAGAAGACTTCAACGCTGCCCTGCCAAAATCACGTCTGCCGCAAGAAACGACGCTGACAGAAGTCTGATCCCCACATTTGCATAAGCTCCACACAGCGGTCATCATAGACCGCTGTTTATTAAGGAGACATTATGCAGGAATTGATATCTCAGGTTGAAGAACTCGGCATTGAAATAAATCACACCACCTCGCTGGTGATGATTTTTGGCATTATTTTTATCACCGCCATTATTGTTCACGTTATTTTGCACTGGGTGGTATTACGCGCATTTGAAAAGCGCGCCAACGCCAGCTCCCGCCTGTGGCTACAAATCATCACGCAGAACAAGTTATTTCACCGACTGGCATTCACACTGCAAGGTATCATTGTCAATATACAGGCAGCCCTCTGGCTACAGAAAGGCAGTGAAGCCGCAGAAATACTAGTCACCTGCGCGCAGCTGTGGATCATGATGTACGCCCTGCTGTCTTTATTCTCCCTGCTGGACGTGATTCTCAATCTGTCGCAAAAACTCCCTGCCGCATCACAACTGCCGTTGAAAGGAATATTTCAGGGCATCAAGTTAATTGGCGCAATTATCGTCGGGATCCTGATGATATCTCTGCTGATTGGCCAGTCCCCGGCAATACTGATCAGCGGTCTGGGTGCGATGGCCGCCGTCTTAATGTTGGTATTTAAAGATCCGATCCTCGGCCTGGTCGCCGGTATTCAGCTTTCAGCCAACGATATGCTCAAGCTGGGCGACTGGCTGGAAATGCCGAAATACGGTGCCGATGGCGCGGTTATTGATATTGGCTTAACCACGGTAAAAGTACGCAACTGGGATAACACCATCACCACTATCCCCACCTGGTCGCTGGTATCAGACTCGTTTAAAAACTGGAGCGGGATGTCGGCTTCCGGTGGTCGACGCATTAAACGTAGCATCAGCATCGATGCCACCAGCATTCATTTTCTCGATGAAGATGAACGCCAGCGATTGCATAAAGCGCATCTGCTGAAACCCTATTTAACCACGCGTCACCAGGAAATCAGTGAGTGGAACCAGCAATTAGATGCGCCTGAGTCCGTTTTGAATCATCGCCAGATGACCAATATCGGTACCTTCCGCGCTTATCTGAACGAATATTTACGCCACCACCCGCGCATTCGCAAAGATATGACATTAATGGTGCGCCAGCTTGCACCCGATGACCACGGTTTACCGATTGAAATTTATGCGTTTACCAATACGGTGGTGTGGCTGGAATATGAAAGTATTCAGGCTGATATCTTCGACCATATTTTTGCCGTCGTCGAAGAGTTTGGCTTACGCATTCATCAATCCCCTACCGGAAATGATATTCGTGCACTGGCAGGTGTCTTTCAGCGTTAATCGGTAGCATGAAGAAAGAACCGATCTCATCACCAGGATGAGATCGGTTAGATATTAGCGAGACTTGCGACGCAGCAGTTTGAATGCCACGAACAGGAACAGGATCCACACCGGCAGCAGGATAGCGGACAGGCGCATATCATCCATAGTGCACATCAGCACCAGAATCATGCCGAGGAAGGCGATGCACACGTAGTTACCCGCCGGATACAGCAACGCTTTAAACTGAGTATCACGCCCCTTACGACGCATTGCTGCCCGGAAACGCAGGTGCGCCAGACAGATCATAATCCAGTTCAATAGCAGCGTCGCAACCACCAGAGCCATCAACAGGCTGAAGGCTTTTTGCGGCAACACATAGTTGATCAGCACCACCAGCGACGTAATCGCGCCGGACAGAATCAATGAATTCACCGGTACGCCACGACGGCTGACCCGGGTTAAGAATTTCGGTGCATTTCCCTGTACCGACAAGCCAAACAGCATACGGCTGTTCGAATAAACACCGCTGTTGTAGACCGACAGCGAAGCCACCAGAATGACAAAATTCAGCGCAGATGCCACCACGTTACTGTCAAGATTATGGAAAATCATCACGAACGGGCTGCTATTCGATTTTACTTCCACCCACGGATACAGCGCTAACAGCACCACCAGTGAACCGATGTAAAACAGCAAAATACGATACACCACCTGGTTTACCGCTTTCGGAATGCTTTTTTGCGGGTCCTGCGCTTCGGCAGCGGTAATCCCGATCAGTTCCAGACCACCAAACGAGAACATGATCACCGCCAACGACAGGATCAGTCCGTTCCAGCCAGTCGCGAAAAAGCCGTTATAACGCCAGAGGTTATCGATGCTTGCATGTTCGCCACCGTTGCCGGAAAACAGCATCCAGATACCAAAGCCAATCATGCCGATAATCGCCAGGACTTTGATCAGCGCAAACCAAAATTCCGTTTCGCCATACAGACGCACGTTGACCAGGTTGACCGCATTGATAATCACGAAGAAAGCCGCGGCCCAAATCCAGGTTGGGACATCAGGCAGCCAGTACTGCATATAAATTCCGGCAGCGGTGAGTTCTGCCATGCCAACCAGCACAAACATCACCCAGTAGTTCCAGCCAGACAAGAAACCGGCGAACGGCCCCCAGTATTTATAGGCAAAGTGGGCAAACGATCCTGAAACGGGCTCTTCAACCACCATTTCGCCCAACTGACGCATAATCAGAAACGCGATGATCCCGGCAACACCGTAACCGAGTAATACAGCAGGTCCCGCCATCTGAATAGCCGGGCCGATTCCCAGAAACAAGCCTGTACCAATTGCGCCGCCCAGCGCAATTAACTGAATATGGCGGTTTTGCAACCCCCGCTGAAGCGTCGGTTCATTCGTCGACGCGGCATCGGACACGCTGGTGTCAGATGCAGTTGACGCGTTTTTCACGCCCTACCCCTGTGTGGTTTTTATTGAAGGGGCTTCTTTTAACATTTCAACCTGGTTGTCGCAAGGCGCAATCGTTTGGATACGCCGGGCATCCTTGCCCAACGCACCGAGGCCCAGGAAAAAAATCAGAAGTCGTAACTGACGGAAACCTTCAGCGTGCGTGGCTCACCCTGGAACAGATAAGTCCCGGTATCATCAATACCTGACCAGTAATTTTCGTTGGTGACGTTATCGACCCCTGCACGCAAAATCATCTGGTTCTGGTTTTGATTGAGTGACATACGGTAACGCACACCTAAATCCAGTGTGGTAAAACTGTCGAGTTTCTTGGTATTTGCCGCATTGGCATACTGAGCGCCAGAATGGTTCAGCCGTGCCGTCGCGGTGAGTCCTTCAACCGGTTTAATATCATATTCAGCCCCCAGCACCGCATAGAAGTCCGGTACGCCGATTGCCGTGTTACCGTCGTTGACGCCGTTTTGATTTTTACTGAGCGTCGCATCCAGCCACGTTGCACTGGCGTTCAGCCGCAGTCCTAACACCGGCTCACCAAAAACATTCAGCTCCACGCCACGGTTACGCTGCTCACCGTTGATTGCGTAATACCGGGTCTGGCTATCCAGTTGCGCGACCGGCATTTTAATTTCAAACAGCGCCAGTGAGCCGCCGACACGCCCAAAGTCTGTTTTGACCCCAACCTCATTCTGTTTTGCATGGATGATTCCGGTGCTTTGACCGTAGTTCACCGCACTACTTGGCGCGGTGCTGCCTGGCTGTAGTGATTCGGTATGGTTCGCGTAAAAAGAGAGTTCCTGCCACGGCTTATATACAACACCGTACGTCGGCATCCAGCGGCTGTCATCAAAACTGTTCTTAACGTTTTCAGCGCCAGTTTCTTTGTTGTAATCACGTACCACGACCTTTTGATGACGTGCGCCGACAGTAAACAGAAGCTGATCATCAAGTACGCCCAACGTATCGCTGAGTAACCACCCCTGACTACGCGTACGTCCACTGGTTAGCGGATCGCTGTAGTTACCTCCCGTCGCCGTCACCGCGGGTTTTGCTACATCTTGCGTATCGTAGATATTGACGTCCGGACGTGCGGCACGTGACCCCATGCGCCAGGCGATTTTGTCTTCTTTAGTGACGGCGGAATAACCTACGTTCACCTTATGCGAAACAAAGCCCGTATCAAAATTCCCGCGCAGCCCTGCCATCCCACTGAACGCATCAATAATACGATTGGTATCAAGGCGTCCGGCTTTCGCGTCACCGGCCTGGTTGTATATTTCCGGGGCACTGTACAAGCCAATCTCATGCGCGTGCTGCGCACCCAGACCGGCATAAGCGGTCCAGTTATCAGTCAGATCATATTCAGTGCGCGCCATTCCGAACTCATTTTCAATATCGCTATAGCCCCATCTCTGGCTATAGTTGTGCGTATTTTTCGGCAAATCGGGGACAAATGGCACATAGTAGACATTGATTCCCATGTTGCCGCCGTGAAACGTCTTTTTTTGATACCCGACGTCTAATGAACTGCGGAAACGGTCGCCACGGTAATCCAGCCCCAGCGATGCCAGCGTAGTACGACGTTTATCGTCGTCTACCGCCCCCTCCCCTTCACGATGCAACAGATTCACACGGGCGCCGACCTGGTTATTGTCACCAAAACGGCGTCCGGCATCGAGCGACGTTCCCACCTGTGAGTCACTGGTGTAATCCATACCAAGACGTGTGATCGGCGTATCGTCTGCATGCTTGGGTTCAAGATTAATCATCCCGCCAACGCCGCTACCGGCCGCGCCATTGAGCAATCCATTCGCACCTTTAAAGATTTCAACGCGATCGATCATCTGTGTATCCACCACCTGACGCGGCAGCACACCGGATAATCCACCAAAAGTCATATCATCGCCGTCAAGTTTCAGACCACGAATACGGTATGTCTCCGCGTAGTTACCGTAGCCTTGTACCGCCTGCACGCTCGCGTCATTGGCGACAACATCGGCTACGGTCTTAGCTTGCTGATCTTCGACCAGTTTTGAGGTGTAGCTTATAACGTTAAATGGCACATCCATGGCATTTTGCTGACCAAGCATCCCGAGCCTACCGCCATTGGCAACCTGACCGTCGAGAAAAGCAGGCAGTAACGTATCACCACCGGGTTTAAAATCACGTCCCTCTGCAGCCTGTACCACAATGGTCTCTTCCGCTTCTGTCGGGGTCTCAGCAGCATTCACCGTACCGGAAAGCGCGCCAATAGTAGCGGCCAGCACCGTTTTTCTCATTAAGTGTGCGTATGTTTTAGTGTTGTCCATAGCCATGCCATTAAAAGTCTGACGACGTTGCCGGAGAACGCCCCGGCAACATGTTGTTATTATTTATTCAGTTCGATACGCACCACGTTATCTGGCGCGGAGGTGGAGTGGTCTTTATTGAATTTCTGTTTCACCGTGACAAACAGGGTTTGGCCATCAGCAGAGAGCAACAGGCTGTTTGGATTGGGGAGGAGATCCCAACTTTTCTTCACGCTGTAATCCGTTGCATTCAGGCTAAGCAATTTTCCGGAATCACGCTGGGTAATATAGATTTCATTGCGTTTTGCATTGAATTTCACCGCCAGCGAATCCCCGATATCCAGCTGTTTAAGCAGCTTGCCCGTATGAATATCCAACACCAATGTCGTTTTCGCTTTGGAATTGTCGGTGACAAACAGGCGACCGGTTTGCGGGTCCTCCGCCATATTCAGCAGCAATGCGGGTTTCTCGCCCAGCGGCTGCCAGCGTTTTTCAATGCGCTGGGTACGCGGGTTGATAACGAGGATTTCGCCGCCGCCGTTTGCCGCATAAATACGCTGCGTCATTTCTGAGTAATGCAGTCCGGTCATCCATTTACCGGTATTTTTAATCCGGGTTTTCAGTTTCAGTGTTTCGGCATCGACCACCCAAATCACCGCCGGATCGGCAACGGCGCCAATATAGAGCAGACCGTTATGCAGCAGTACCTGGCGCGCGCCATATGGGAATCCTTGCGGATTACGTTCCGGGAACAGGATACGGTTTTTGACTTTGCCGTCAGCGGTATTCAGCGCGCTTAGACCACCATCCAGAGAGTTTGTGACATACACTGTTTTACCGTCTGGCGAGATAGCCATACCAAAGTTTTTCAGATCGGTGTGGCTCAGACCGAGGGTCTTCAGCGTTTGCGGATCCAGCTTGTAAACTACCCCACCCTGAACATCTTTGAACCCTTCCGCACTGGCGACGTACAGCGCATCACCCGCTGGACTCAGCGCCATTTCATACAAGCCGTCAGCCAGTGCGCGCTGCTGAATATCCGTTGCTGCCGGGGCGATTGTTTTTTCCTGTGCCGCCGGGTTACTGGCTGGCGTGGCGTTAGCTGTGCAGCCGCTTAATGCAACGGCAGCCAACAATGCCAGAGCGGATGTTGTTTTTTTCATTGTCGGGATCCTTACCAGAGTTCACGCAGATTGTTAATAACAAAAAGAGAATGAGAACTATACGCATTATCTTTATCAGATCAAGAATAATTAGCCGGTGAATAAAAAAGATGAAACGAGGGTTTAAAGACGCGGAGAAGTGCGCGGTAGTACCGCTTTTTCATAATTACAGTGAATTATTCTGGACGAAAAGGCATCGCAGGCCACAGAATGCACTTTACTGTTTTTCCAACATTTTCAAACGGGTGAACCTGCCGTGGTTCAGTCACTCGTTTTTGAACCACGCCAGGCAACGACTGTCATGAATAAGATCATTAAACGACTTGAGATCGTCAAAAGCGCCATCGAACTGGAAGATGAAGAGATTATTTTCCAGCAGCTGGCGCATCTGAAAAATGAACCTTTGCCAGTCATTCCCGGCGTCATTGTGCAGGCGATTGAAGAACGGCGTTTCGGCGATGCCCTGCGTGAAATTACACACTGGTTACAATCCCAGCGCGCAGTATCAACGTGGCAGGACCCCGGCATTGCCGCCAGTAAGCTCGAACTGAAAGCGCTTGAAACCCAACTGCGTGATCTGATTGATAAGCGCAATACGCGTATTCAAATCCTCGATGATTTCAATGACCTGTACCATCTTCGCCTCGGACCGTTGATGAGCCGAATTCTCGAACTGCGTAAGCAGCTGGCTGCCAGTGCGCAACGGAAGCAGGAAGCAGAACGAAAACGTCGGGAAAAAGATTATCAGTCCTGTCAGCACTATATTTCACAGGCCGTTGATCAACTGGCAAAACTCAAGCAGCACTGGGTAAATCTGAGTTCGGACTCCCGCGAATCCGTGGAAACTCGCCAGCGCATTCAGCAACAGACTGAGCTTATCACCGCCCTGCTGGCGGAAATTCGTGAACTGGAAAACGACTTTTCTCGCCAGGACGACAGCGCGACCCGTCAGGCACAGGAGGAAGCCAGCCATGAATATGATGAATATCAGGAACAACAGCAGGATGCTCAGCACCGTTACACCCGCGACCAGCGGCTTTCAACGGATGAACGTAATGAATTAAAACGCCTGTGGCGCCAGGCCAGTCGTCTTTGCCACCCGGATGTGGTAGCGGATGACCTGAAAGAGAAAGCCCATCAGATGATGGTGCAGCTTAATCAGGCACGACAAAATGCCGATCTGGCCGCGGTTAGGGCATTGCTGACCCAGTTACAAACCGGGCTCGAACCGATGATGGCAAGTGACCGATTAAACGATCTGCAGCATTTACGTAGCAAGATTCAGCAGCTCAGGGAGCAAATTAATGCACTGCTCAAAGAGATTAGCGACCTGGAAGCGGAAAACGCCTGGCGTCTTGCCACTTCAGTAACAGACAAAGAAGCCTACTTCTCCGATCAGCAACGGGCACTGACAGAAATACGCAATACGCTGGAAATGCAGGTACAACAAGTGGAGCAAGAGCTATTGGCTGGCTGAGAACATGAGCGTACAAAAAGCAGACAAAAAAGCGTCTGCAAGACTGATTTTTAGATTAAGCACGAAAAGCTTACTTCAGATTAAACATCTGAAAACTAATAAACAAAAAGAATATAAATCTAAATT
>NZ_JANEWL010000080.1:0-22503 GCF_028069815.1 Citrobacter sp. Awk 2 | reverse complement strand
GTGATTGCACTCCCAATTATTTTTCATGCATATGAAATGTTATTTCAATCTCGCTTAATGATAATAAATATCACTCCACATTAATTATTTTCCTTCCGATTTTTAATTGATAACGATCAAGGTTACAGGGGGGGAATAACCACATTATTTATCCGCCTAACCCTAAAGGATTATACCCGTGTTTAGGGTATGGATTGATTCAGTTTAACCACCGTCATCTGTGCGATCAGGTTAGGGCAAAAATTCACGTGTTGTTGGCAACATTTATGGCCGATTTGACCTGATCTGCATTCATTAAAATTAGCCTGGATCTGTTGCTACTACAGCGTTTGCGAAGAGGATGCGAAATAAATGAACCAGGTTGATCGTCCATTTTTAGATTGTGGTTTAACGCGGCTTGAGTTTCTGCGTATATCAGGGAAAGGTCTGGCAGGATTAACGATTGCCCCCGCTCTGCTATCCCTTTTTGGTTGTAAGCAGGAAGATATCGACAGCGGCACCGTCGGACTTATCAATACGCCGAAAGGGGTGCTGGTGACTCAACGGGCTCGCTGTACTGGCTGCCACCGCTGTGAAATTTCCTGTACTAATTATAACGATGGCGCTGTTGGCACCTTCTTTTCCCGCATCAAAATTCATCGTAACTACTTCTTTGGCGATGATGGCGTTGGGTCCGGTGGTGGGTTGTACGGCGATTTAAACTACACCGCAGACACTTGCCGTCAGTGTAAAGATCCCCAGTGCATGAAAGTCTGCCCGATTGGCGCAATTACCTGGAAACAGGAAGACGGTTGTATTGCCGTAGATCATAAACGCTGTATTGGCTGCAGTGCCTGTACCACGGCCTGCCCATGGATGATGGCGACCGTTAATACCGTAACGAAGAAATCCTCAAAATGTGTTTTATGCGGGGAATGCGCTAATGCTTGTCCGACTGGGGCATTAAAAATTATTGAGTGGAAAGATATTACTGTTTGATGGATGGCAGGGCTGCCTGATACGCGTCATTTATTGCCAGAAAAATCGCAGTTTTTGAATAAAAGAACTGCCTGAAAGGTGGCGAGTATATCTATCGGACCTTCTTGCAAAGGAAAACATGATGGCTAATGGTTGGACAGGTAATATTTTACGGGTCAATCTCTCCACGGGTAATATCACCGTTGAAGATTCCAGTAAATTTAAGAAATTTGTCGGTGGGATGGGCTTTGGCTATAAAATTATGTACGACGAAGTCCAGCCAGGCACCAAACCTTTTGATGAAGGAAATAAACTGGTTTTCGCGACCGGGCCGCTAACCGGTTCGGGTGCACCCTGCAGTTCTCGCGTCAATATCACCTCATTATCGACATTTACCAAAGGCAATTTAGTGGTCGATGCCCATATGGGCGGTTTCTTTGCCGCACAAATGAAATTCGCGGGTTACGACGCCATTATTATCGAAGGGAAATCACCTTCTCCGGTCTGGATCAACATCAAAGACGATAAGGTCAGCATCGAAAAAGCGGACTTCATATGGGGTAAGGGTACGCGCGCAACCACCGAAGAAATTTGCCGTATCACCAGCCCGGAAACGTGCGTTGCAGCCATTGGTCAGGCGGGTGAAAACCTCGTTCCGCTTTCCTGCATGATTAACAGCCGTAACCACAGCGGCGGGGCCGGCACTGGCGCAGTCATGGGGTCGAAAAACCTGAAGGCCATTGCGGTAGAGGGGACCCAGGGGGTCAATATCGCCGATCGTAAAGAGATGAAGCGGCTTAATGACTACATGATGACCGAGCTTATCGGCGCCAACAACAACCATGTTGTGCCGAGCACGCCACAGGCCTGGGCTGAATACTCTTCACCGAATTCGCGCTGGACGGCCCGCAAAGGGTTGTTTTGGGGCGCGGCGGAAGGAGGGCCAATTGAAACGGGGGAAATTCCACCGGGAAACCAGAATACTGTCGGTTTTCGTACCCATAAATCCGTGTTTGATCTCGGCCCGGCCGCTGAGAAGTACACCGTCAAAATGAGTGGCTGCCATTCATGTCCAATTCGCTGTATGTCGCAACTCAATGTTCCCCGTGTGAAAGATTTTGGTGTGCCGAGTACCGGCGGGAATACCTGCGTGGCGAACTTTGTACATACCACTATTTTCCCGAATGGGCCGAAAGATTTCGACGATAAAGACGATGGGCGCGTTGTAGGAAACCTGGTTGGCCTGAACCTGTTCGATGATTATGGTATTTGGTGTAACTACGGTCAGTTGCATCGAGACTTTACGTACTGCTACTCCAAAGGCGTCTTTAAGCGGGTGTTACCTGCGGCAGAGTATGCAGAGATCCGTTGGGATCAACTGGAAGCAGGCGATCCGAACTTTATCAAAGATTTCTATTATCGACTGGCGCATCGCGTGGGTGAACTCAGCCACCTGGCAGATGGCTCTTACGCGATTGCAGAACGCTGGAATTTAGGCGAAGAGTACTGGGGTTACGCGAAGAACAAACTGTGGTCGCCGTTTGGTTTCCCTGTTCACCATGCGAACGAAGCCTCGGCGCAGGTGGGGGCGATCACCAACTGTATGTTCAACCGCGACTGTATGACGCACACCCATATCAACTTTATCGGCTCCGGTTTACCGCTGGCGCTACAGCGCGAAGTGGCGGGCGAACTGTTTGGTTCACAGGATGCCTACGATGAAACCAAAAACTACACCCCGATTAATGCCGCCAAAATCAAATACGCCAAATGGACGCTGCTGAAAGTCTGTCTGCACAATGCGGTTACGCTGTGTAACTGGGTCTGGCCAATGACGGTTTCGCCACTGAAGAGTCGAAACTATCGCGGAGACCTTGATCTGGAAGCGAAATTCTTCCAGGCCGTAACGGGGGATGAAACAACGCAGGCTAGTCTGGATTTGGCCGCGGAGCGCATTTTTACCCTGCATCGTGCTTATACAGTCAAGTTGATGCAAACCATGGATATGCGTAATGAACACGACCTGATCTGCTCCTGGGTGTTCGATAAAGATCCGAAGATCCCGGTCTTTACCGAAGGGACTGACAAGATGGACCGGGAAGATATGCGTCAGTCGCTTACGATGTTCTATCAGGAAATGGGCTGGGACCCGGCGTTGGGCTGCCCAACTCGCGACACCCTTCACCGCCTCGGCCTTGAGGATGTGGCAGCCGACCTGGCTGCACACAATCTGTTGCCGGCGTAAGGAACGCAGATGACGTACGTGAGTAACGACCTGGCCGCTGCAGAGGATGTGCATGGTGACAACGTGGATAGCCAAAAGAGACAGTGGCTGCACGCGTTACACCAGCCTGTCGCACACCGGAGTTCGTCATTAATTCAGGAACCCACCAGCCCAGAGTCGATAGTGGCGGATTTTATCCGCCAGCATTCTGCTTCAGGTCAATTGGTGGCACGCAGCGTGTTTCTGTTGCCACCTTATTCGGTTCCTGAAAGTGACCTGGCTACGCTGCTGGACGCGATGTGTCAGCACGCATCTGACGCAGATATTACCTGTATCCAGGGCTTAGAGGATACCTACTTCTACTCGACGCAAACCATGACGGCAAACTACGCCGAGATGTGTGTGCAGGTGGTAGAAAATGATATCTGCCGTGCCATTGCAGAAGCGGTACGTTTTGACTGCCAAACGTATCCTCGCCCCTATAAGGTCGCCATGCTGGCGCAGCCGCCATACCACTTTGAACCTGAGCAGGTTACGGCGGCGCTCACGGCCATGGAAACGCATCCTGATTATGCAGACATACGTGCTGTGGAATCGTCGAATGCGGAACCTTATCTGTTTAGCGAGCGCTTTATGAGTTACGGCAAAGCGTATGGCCTGTGCGAATGGCTTGAGGTTGAGCAGTATCAGAACCCCTGAATTTTTCAGGTTGATGTCATGGAACGTGTGGACGATCACTGTCACAGCATTAGAGGATAACCCGATGTCCTTCACCCGACGAAAATTTGTCATTGGCATGGGGACGGTGATTTTTTTCACCGGCCCAGGCCAAAACCTGTTAGCGAGTACGAAGAGTACTAAAAACGTTCGTTATGTCATGATCCACGACGAATCATTGTGCAACGGATGTAATATTTGCGCCCGAGCGTGCAGGAAAACGAATCATGTTCCTGTTCAGGGGAGTCGTTTATCGATAGCCCATATCCCGGTAACGGATAACGATAACGAAACGCTGTATCACTATTTTCGTCAGTCCTGTCAGCATTGTGACGATGCCCCCTGCATTGAGGTGTGTCCTACCGGTGCTTCCTGGCGAGATGAAAACGGGATTGTGCGAGTCGATACCTCTCGTTGTATTGGCTGCAGTTACTGCATTGGCGCATGTCCGTATCAGGTACGCTATCTCAACCCACAAACCAAAGTGGCGGATAAATGCGACTTCTGCGCCGAATCACGTCTGGCGAAAGGTTTCCCGCCAATTTGCGTCAATTCCTGTCCAGAACACGCGTTGATTTTTGGCCGTGAGGACAGCCCGGAAATTCAGACTTGGTTACAGGAAAACAAGTACTACGAATATCAACTTGCAGGCGCCGGGAAGCCCCATCTGTATCGTCGGTTCGGTCAACATTTGATTAAAAAGGATAATGTATGAACGCGTCGCAGAATGCCGAACAGTTTCACGCACAGCTTGCGCAGTACGTCCCGATGTTTTCGCCGGATTACTGGCCCGTCTGGTTAGTTTTCGCCGGGTTAATGCTGGTAGGGATGTGGCTGGTGCTGGCACTCCACGCGATGTTGCGCTTTCGTTCAGCGAATAAAGCGTCGGCAGGACACGGAGAGAAGGTCTATTTATACTCGAAAGCTGTCCGTTTTTGGCACTGGTCGAATGCGCTGTTATTTCTGTTGCTGCTGGCCAGCGGCCTGCTAAACCATTTCACCGCGGTCAGTGCCCCAGTGATGAAAAGCCTGCTGACTGTGCATGAAGTCTGTGGCTTTTTGCTGCTTGCCTGCTGGATTGGTTTTGTCCTGATTAACCTGATTGGGGGGAACGGTCATCATTATATTATTCAGCGTCAGGGCTGGATCGGCCGGGCGCAGAGGCAGACGCGATTCTATCTGTTTGGCATTATGCAGGGCGAAGCGCATCCATTCCCGGCATCAACGCGTTCGAAATTCAATCCGTTACAGCAGGCAGCGTATGTCGGCGTGATGTACGGTTTGCTGCCGCTACTGCTGATCTCCGGGTTGCTATCCCTGTACCCACAGGCTGTGGGCGATCTGTTCCCTGGCGTACGTTACTGGTTGCTGCAGGCGCACTTTGCGCTGGCGATCGTGAGCGTGTTTTTCATTTTTGGGCATCTTTATCTCTGCACGACAGGACGCACTCCGGGCGAAACCTTTAAGTGCATGGTGGATGGCTATCACCGGCATTAAGAGATGATGATTACTCGTGGTGACTTACGGGCCTGGCGCGTCGGGCCCGTGATGTATCGCTGGTTTCTGCGTGCGTTTCCTGAGGGAGGCAGCTATGCGGAGGTGCACCGTGCACTCCAGCTGGAAGGGTATAGTGACTGGGCAGATAGCCTCGTGGAATACGGCTGGTCAAGATGGCAGGATGAAGAGAATTTTGTCCAGCAGGATATCTGTGCGATGGGCCGTGTTGTCTGTCCGCAGACGGCAGACGACATCGGTAAACAATTGGCGAGTGCGGCTGATGGCGACAGTCTCGGTAGCGCGGGTGATAACATCAAAATCGTCAGCGCCGGGTACGCTGCGCAGATTGCCAGTGCAGGTTACAGCGCACGTATTGGCTGCGTGGGTTATAACGCTCATGTTGCCAGCTCCGGTGAGCGTGGTCGTATTGCCATCGCGGGAAACTCCACACGTGTCAGTAGTGTGGGAGGCGGTACACGGATGGCCAGCACGGGGATGCGGGTGCGCATCAGTTCGCTGGGTGACAGAAGTCGTATCGCCAGCAGTGGTGATTTAACCCAGATAGCCAGTTTTGGCGCAGCGTCGAAAATCGCCAACTGCGCGGACAACGTGCAGATCATGGCTAACGGGGAAAACACCGTTATTGCCAGTACTGGCGTGGTCGATTCGATAATCCTCGGCCCCGGCGGATGCGCGGCGCTTGCCTATCACGACGGTAAGAGAATGCGCTTTGCGGTGGCTATTGAGGGGGAAAATAACATTCGCGCAGGGGTGAAGTATCGGCTCAACGAAGACCATCAGTTTGTGGCATGTTGAGCCGTGGTGCTATTTCAACGCGAACCGACGCTGAGTGATCTTCTCCAGGCTAAAGCACAGCAGGTAATAGACCAGTCCGGTAAAGACAAAAATGGCCGCCGGGTAAATTTGTACCCGGCTGTTAACCTGACCCGCCACCGTCGTGAGCTCAGGCACGTTGACGATAAACGCCAGCGACGTATCCTTGAGTAGTCCGATAAAAATCCCCGTTAGCGAGGGGAGTACATTACGCAGAACCTGCGGCAACAGAATGAACCCGAGCGCCTGGAGTGGGCTAAATCCCTGAACGACTGCCGCATCATACTGACCGCCAGGCAATGCAGTTATGCCTGCGTACACGGAATGCATCACCGAAGCGGCGGTAAACCAGGCCAGTGCCAGTGTGACGGTTATGGCTCCCGGTAAATCACTGCCTGTGAGCATGGGCAACAGATACCACATCCAGAAAATCACGAAGATTAACGGAATACCACGAATAAACTCTGCCCAGATAAACAGCCCCTTACGTATCGCCCCAGGAAAACGCCAGGCACAGCAGGCGAGTGCGATCCCGGCGGGAAGCGCCAGTACCGCTGCGCCAATCGCCATCAGCAGCGTGAGCAGAACGCCCCCCGGTTGACCCTCTGCGACCCGCCCCCACAGGAGGTAGTCCAGATTGTCGGTAATAACCGAAATATTAGCGATCATGCTGTAGGCTCCTGAAACGAAATATGCCTGTTTTACGCGCCAACGGTTTACCTGCTGCAGGTACAGGGCCAAGACGGGTTAACAACATCCCCAGCACAATACCGGTCAACAGGTAGAGTGCCGTGCCGACGGCAAAGGCTTCCAGCGCATGGGCGTTATAGCTTTCAATTTGCCGCACCTGGTACGTCAATTCGGCAAAGCCAATGCCGCTGGCTAATGAAGACAGCTTCATCAGATTAAGATATTGCCCCACAATTGGCTGCCAGGCATTTGCCAGCCCCTGAGGGAGCAGGATGTGACGGAAAGTCGCCCATGACGAAAACCCCTGTGCTATGGCTGCCTCGCGCTGCCCGCCAGACACCGCCTGTAAACCGGAGGCGACCTCTTCGACCAGAAAGGCCGAGGTAAAGATACCCAGCCCCCATGCGGAGCAGAGAAACTCCGGCGTTAACCACCAGACATCTCCTGGCAGAATGGACCAGGCGTGTTCCGCATTAATGAAGGTAATCGCGTCGCGAGGAAGGAGATTCCACGCAGCGAAGTACCAGAACATCAGTTGAACGAGTAAAGGGGTATTGCGAAAAACAGAAACCCACACGCTGACCACGGTGGTCGCAAAGCGGTGTCCTGTCAGGCGCAGGCTGAGCAGAAAGATGGCAAATACCGTGGCGAGTACCACGCCGGCTAGCGTGACCCAGAGTGTGGTCAGAAAACCGGAGATTATCCATTGCAGAGGTTGCCCGCTCAGCACCCCCTGCCAGTCCATTGCATGCATTATAACGATGACTCCTGGTGTAACGGGTCGAGCACTTTTTTCAGAAAACGTTGGGTCCTGGGGTGCTGAGGACGTGTGAAAAACGCCTCAGGAGGCGCGACTTCGAGAATATCGCCGCCATCAATAAACACCACACGATCGGCAATCTCCCGGGCGAAATGCATTTCATGCGTTACGACAATCATGGTGATGCCGCTATGGGCAAGACTCTTCATGACCTGCAACACTTCGCCGATCATTTCTGGATCCAGCGCGGAGGTGGGTTCATCGAACAGAATGATTTGCGGTGAGGAGGCCAGTGCGCGGGCGATGGCAACACGTTGTTGCTGTCCCCCGGAAAGTTGGGCGGCATATGCCTCGGCTTTTTCGGCCAACCCTACCTGTTCCAGCAGTTCAAGTGCCCGTTGCTCAGCATCCGCTTTTTTCCAACCGTGAACATATTCCAGCGCCAGCGTGATGTTCTGCTGTGCTGTCAGGTGGGCGTAGAGATTGAATTGCTGGAACACAAAGCCAATTCGGCTACGAAGCTGACGCAATGCGGGGCCGCGCAGCTGACCGATGGGTTTGTCATCAATAAAAATATCGCCGCCACTCAGTGACTCCAGTTGGTTGATCAGGCGAATTAGCGTCGATTTTCCTGAGCCAGAAGGCCCGAGAATGGTGACGACTTCGCCCGGTTCAACCGACAGGCTGACGCCGTTAAGCACGGTATGATTGCCATAGTGTTTTATGACATTACGCAGTTCAACACGCGCCTGGCGCAGATGCGTAAAATCCGCAGCCGAAGCTGCGGGACGATTAAAAAGGCCTGAGAGCATATTACTTCGCTTCTATTTTGAAGGCGCGGGGCTGTGGATTTTTGGTTTGCGGACCAAACCAGACGTCATAAATTTTGGCTGCCTGCCCGGTAGACTCGAGCTTTAATAGCTCGTCGTTCACGGCCTTTAACAGCGCAGGTTCACCTTTTTTCACACCCACACCAATTTCTTCTTTGCTCAACAAGTCGGGCAAAATTTTGAAATCTGCTTTATCTGGCGCACCGCCTAACAACCCTGCCAGAATGGTGCTGTCCTGGGTGATCGCCTGGACATTACCATTACGCAGTGCGGTTAATGCCAGCGGAATATCGTCATAGGCCAGCACACGTGATTGTGGAAAACGCTGGTGCAATGCCTGCTCACCTGTCGTCCCTTTAACTGCGCCGATACGGGCCTTGCTGTAGTCATCAAGCTTATCCGGCGATTTTGCCGGAACGAGGAATTGCTGCCCGGTAACGAAGTAAGGGGCGGAGAAATCGATAACCTGTGCACGCTCAGGTGTAATAGTGATATCCGCTACGATTAAATCGGCCTTACCGGATTGCAATAACGGAATACGGTTAGCCGGATTGGTGGCGATCAGTTCCAGTTTAACGCCAAGTGATTTAGCCAGCGCTTCAGCGAAATCAACGTCGTAACCGACAATTTTATGCGTTTTTGCATCAATAGAACCGAACGGTGGATTGGCGTCAAAGGTGGCGATTTTTACCACACCTGCGGCTTTGATATCGGCCAGTTGATCGGCCTGAGCATTTGACGCGGCAATGCCTGACGCCAGCAGGACACTGAGTGCCAGCCATGTTTTTTTTGTGCTGTGAATTTTCGTTGCCATCATTTTCTTTGAATCCCTGTTGTTTTGGTTTGTGCTTTTTACGCTCCCATAACTTGTGGCGGTGACCAAATAAGAAAAAATTCTTATCTATATACAAAATGATATTAGTGAAAGGGGTGTTAATTACGGGTGAAAATAATGAAAAACTGAAATGCGAAATAGTGCACAACGTTGGCAAAAATTCGCATTTCATTTTTTACGCATTCTGCGTTGGAATACGTTGTGTCCAACAGACAGAGGCGGCGGAGAAGATGAACGGAGTTAGATATCTTTGGTTGCGCATCAAGAATCGACATCCACAGACTCCACAACATAGTGCGGAACGAAATCTTCAGCGTGTTGTGGAGTCTGTTCTTCCTGTCGCCAGCCTGTATGGGGTGGATATCGCCAACATTGATCCGGAGTGGTTCCGTGATAAAACAACACGCTGAACTTCGCCTGACGCGCGAAATGTACTGGAATGAAGTGTGCAAAATAAGCAGAAATACTACTGAATCCCCATTCTGACCTGTAACATACGACAAAACAGGTCTGGATTGGGAACAAGCATGCTGCGTGATAATTTTAACGATCTTTATTATCTCATTGTCGTCGCCCGTGAACGCAGTTTTACCCGCGCCGCAGCGAAGCTAGGGGTCTCGCAGTCAGCATTAAGCCATGCTATTCGTGGGCTTGAGGAGCGACTGGATGTCAGACTGTTGACCCGTACCACGCGAAGCGTTGCGCCAACCGAAGCCGGTGAACGGCTTATCAACAGTATCAGTCCGCGTTTCGATGACATTGAAACGGAGCTACTGGCATTAACCGATATTCGCCAGCGCGTGGCGGGTAATATCCGTCTGACGCTCGGGGAACATGCGTTGCAATCGACAGTCTGGCCTGCACTACAGCCGTTTTTGCAGGCGTATCCTGATGTAAATGTGGAAATGACTATCGACAATAGCCTGACGGATATCGTGACGGGACGCTATGATGCCGGTATCAGACTCGGTGAGCAGGTGGCCAAAGATATGGTTGCTGTCAGGATCGGTCCCGACTGGCGCATGGTCGTGGTGGGGGCACCCGCTTATTTTGCCCGCCATGGCAAACCGCAAACCCCACACGATCTACAGAATCATAACTGCATCAATATGCGCATGCCGACCCTCGGTGGGCTGTATGCCTGGGAGTTTGCCAGGAATGGACAGGATCTCCGTGTGCGGGTAGAAGGGCAGCTTATTTTTAACAATCTTCCACCGCGTATCAGTGCGGCAATTTCGGGCATGGGCCTGGCTTTTGTACCGGAAGATACCGTCGAACAGGCGGTAGCAGAAGGGGCGTTGGAAAAAGTACTGGAAGACTGGTGTGAACCTTTTCCCGGTTATTATCTGTACTATCCCAGCCGTAGACAACATACCGCGGTCTTTGCACAGCTGATTGAAGCGTTGCGTTATACGGCGTGAAGCGCAGGCTGACTAGAAAAAAACCGGCATTGCGCCGGTTCAGAAATTAGATTTTGCAGGCATCGCCGCAGTCGTTATCAGCAATAATTTCCTGCGCTTTTTTGTCCGCATCTTCCAGACGTTCAGCATTACGCTCTTGCGCTTCTTCCAGTCCATCAAAGACCAGATTATCGAGATCAATTTCCATCATTCACCTGCTCAGGTTCAGCGTTTAACATTGTTCCATTATATTGCAAAAATGTTGCTGAACAGCAGCGATTATTGCTACTAAGCACGTTCTTATACCAGGTCAGCGTATTTTTCCGGCAGCGTATCCCACAGATGGCGGTTCGCGGCGCTGAGAATAATATCGCGCATACATTCCCTGGCCGTCACGCCTTGACGCAGGCGTATCGCTTCCAGCAGCAGACGGTGCTGCTCAACAGCGTGCTCGGTTTCCCGCACCGAGGATTCCTGCGTCTGTTTAAACGACAGCATCATGGCGGCGGAAAGGGCGTTGCCAATCGACATTAAGAACGGGTTATGACACGACTTCAATAGCGCTGTGTGAAACGCCAAATCCCCTTCCTCAAACAGCGCAATTTCATCTTGTTGTTGCCCGCGCGACATCAGCGTCCAGGCCTCTTCAATCGCGGCCAGATCGCGCGCAGTTGCGTTGGCGGCAGCCAACGCGGCAGCGTTGGGCTCGAACATCAAACGGGTGACGACCAGCTGTTCTGCGACATCAGGTGAGATACCCACTTCTTCCATCCAGCCCAGCACATCCGTATCCAGAAAACTCCAGAGTTCGCGTGGGTTGACCGTACTGCGACGTTTAGCCTGAATCGACAGTAATCCTTTCGCCGATAAAACATGCAGTGCGTTTCGTACAGAAGTACGCGATGCAGAGTACTGCACGGCTAGCTCATTCTCGCCGGGGAGCATCTCCCCATCGCTCAGGGTGCCGCGGAGGATTTTCATTGCCAGATCACGCGTGATCGTTTCGGAGATGGTGGCCAGGGAAGTCGTCATTGTACGCCTTGAAAAATAGAGGGTTGCCCATTGTACGCATAAAACAAGGCGTTATGTATACAAGGAAGCATCACTTGTCCCTTCAGATAACACAATTATACGTTTTGTTTCACTTCACGATCGTGCTCACAGATCGCTTACATAAAATTAACTACATTCTTGTCATACAAGATTTAATAATTGGGGTTACAAGATGAAATGGGAATGGATTGCGGTTGACTGGGGAACCTCAAATTTCCGGGCGTGGTTGATGGCAGGGGATGACGTGCTGGATAAACGTAGCGCCAACTGCGGACTGCTCCATGTCAAACAAGGTCAATTCGATGGCACGCTAAAAATGCTGCTGGGTGAGTGGGTGACTAATGCAGCTCCGACAATAGCGATGGCCGGAATGGTGGGTTCGCAGCAGGGCTGGTATGAGGTTGACTATTGTCCGCTTCCTGCCAATGCCGACAGTTTGCTTGCCCACAGCAAAACGTTCACGACCTCATGGGGAAGTGAGGCGTGGATTGTTCCTGGTTTGCGAGCGTCACCTGCTGGCGGCATACCGGACGTGATGCGTGGCGAAGAGGTTCAGTTGCTGGGGCTGGCGATACTGGAAGATATTGCGGTTTTTCAGGCAATTTTACCGGGCACGCATAGCAAACATGTAGCGGTCGAGAATAGGCAGATTACTGATTTTTCGACATATATGACCGGTGAGCTTTTTCAGGTATTGATTTCTCACTCGTTACTTGGCCGCGGTCTTCCTGATGCGGTGATCGATGACAGTGCATTTCTACTTGGGGTAGAGGCATCCCAGCGTCACGCGGCGCTAAGCCAACTCCTTTTTTCCACCCGAACGCGGCGACTTTCAGGTGAATTACCTGCTGAATCCGTCAGTGATTATCTCTCCGGATTATTGATCGGTACAGAGTTCGGCGCTGACTGTCGCGGGCTTGTCTGGCTGGTGGGGAGTGCGGCGCTAACTCGCCGCTACCAGTTGGCGGCAACGGCGTTGGGTATTAAGACACGCTGCATTGATGGCGATTGCTGTTTTATCGCCGGAATGCAGTCCCTTCAACAACGGCTAACAGAGAAACACCATGGACAGTTTTGACTTTGCCACGTTGTGGCAGAAAACACCGCTTCCGATGATCGCCATTCTGCGCGGTCTGACACCTGAGGAAGCACCGGATATCGGGGATGTACTGCTGGAGGCCGGCTTCACCTGGCTGGAGGTTCCGCTAAATTCCCCGCGAGCGCTCGATTCTATCACGCTGCTACGTGAACGCGTTGGCGAGCGTGCTATCGTCGGGGCGGGTACGGTACTGACGGCGGCGCAAGTTGATAGCGTTGTCGATGCGGGCGGGCAAGTGATTATCTCGCCGAATATGAACACCTCGGTCATCCGCCGTAGCAGGGAGCGGGGGGCGATTAGCTTACCCGGTGTGATCACCCCAAGCGAGGCGTTTACGGCGCTGGATGCCGGAGCCAGCGGGCTGAAGTTTTACCCTGCGGAAATGATCTCCCCGGACATACTGCGAGCTATGTGCGTGGTCCTACCGCCTCACGTGATTTGCATGCCGGTCGGCGGTGTTTCAGCCGAGGCTCAGCAGTTGCAAAACTGGATGTCGGCGGGGGCAAAAGGCTTTGGCTGCGGTGGTGGTTTATACCGTGCGGGCACATGCCGTGAACAGGTTATGCATAACGCGCTGGCCTATGCTCAAGCCTGGCAACAGGTAAATACCTGAGCGTCGCGCCAATAACAACTTAAGAGGCTGAAAGATGAATACGCGTACCCTCGATACTGAAAATAAAAATGCGGTTTATCGTAAAGTGACCCGACGGCTGATCCCGTTTTTAATCCTGTGTTATTTCTTTGCCTATCTCGATCGTGTAAACGTGGGCTTCGCCAAACTCCATATGCAGGATGCGCTTAATCTGAGCGATACAGTTTATGGGATTGGTGCCGGTATCTTTTTTATTGGTTACTTTATCTTTGAAGTCCCCAGCAACCTGTTGATGCAGCGGTTTGGTCCCCGCTTCTGGATTGCGCGCATCATGGCCAGCTGGGCGATATTGTCCGCGCTGACAATGTTTGTGACTACTCCGACCCAGTTCTATGTCGTGCGCTTTTTACTGGGTGTCGCGGAAGCCGGGTTCTTCCCAGGGATCGTTTACTATTTAACGCTGTGGTTCCCCTCATGGCGCTCTGCTCGTACGCTCGGGCTGTTTATCCTGGTCACACCGTTATCGACCATTATCGGCAGTCCACTATCGGGGCTGATCCTGAAAATGTTTGAGGGCGTGGGTCACCTGCATAACTGGCAATGGCTGTTCCTGGTGGAGGCAATCCCATCATTCCTGCTGGCCTTCGTGGTGTTGCGTTATCTCGATAATGACGTGAAATCGGCGAAATGGTTGTCGGATGCTGAAAAAGCGCTGATCGAACAGGATTTGCAAAAAGACCAGCTTGATAAAGTAGCGGCGAATGCGGGAATGCCGCAGCACAGCCTGTCTGCCATGTTCCGCAACCGGTTCGTCTGGCTGCTGGCACTGATCTTCTTCAGCTTCAATATCGGCTATTACGGCATTAACTTCTGGTTGCCATCGATCATTAAAAGCTCCGGCGTACAGGATGATTTTGCTATCGGCCTGCTGGCGGCGGTGCCGTATATCTTCGGCGCGGTCTGCATGTTGTGGAACAGCCGTCACTCAGATCTGAAGCAGGAGCGCCGTTGGCACATTGCCATTCCGGCAATAGTCGGTGCGATTGGCCTGACGTTTAGCGCCCTCAATGAAGGCTCCACGTTCTGGATGATGGCATGGATTTGTGTCGCGATGTCCGGAACGTTATCGCTGATTCCAACCTATATAAGCCTGCCAGGGACGCTGCTCTCGGGTACTGCTGCAGCAGCAGGCATCGCGTTAGTGAACTCCATCGGCAACCTGGCCGGGTTCTTTGGTCCGACCGTACTGGGCTGGCTGAAAGACACCACCGGCAGCACCAGTAGCGGGCTGTATATTCTGGCGGGATTCCTGGTGCTCTGCGCACCGCTGATTTTCCTCATCCCGGCACGCCTGATTAACCCCCGCGATCGAAAAGCAACGACACAGGCAGAAAGCAGTGTATTAACGAAAAGAGGTCATATATGAGCAGTTGTGGCAGCGGATGCGCAGGTTGTGGTGGCGAACACTTCAACCCGATCCTCAGCGGTGATGACGGCGCCTTAAAACGTGCCCTGTATAAATCAATGGGACATACCGACGAGCAACTTCGCCGGCCAGTGATTGCCGTCGTCAACAGTTATACCAATGCAACGGCAGGGCATGCCAACCTGAATGAACTCACGACACATGTGCTAAAGGGCATTGATGAAGCGGGTGGCGTAGGCATGGTGTTTGGTACCATCGCTCCTTGTGACGGTATTGCAGAAGGGCATCTGGGCATGCGCTACATCCTGGCGGCGCGGGAAATTATCGCCAGCTCGATCGAAGTGATGATGCGTGCTCACCGCTTCGACGGCATGGTGCTATTGGGGTCTTGTGACAAAATTGTCCCCGCCATGTTGATGGCGGCGGCTCGACTTGATATTCCGGCCATTCTGGTCAACGGCGGGCCAATGTATCCTGCTGAATACAAAGGTAAGCATTGGGACGGCAATATTGTCACTGAGGCGATAGGCTGGAAACGTCGCGGGGAAATCGATGAGGCAGAGTTCCGGCACATTGAAGATATTGCCGAACCAGGGCACGGATCCTGCACGATGTACGGAACGGCCAATACGATGTGCTGTATTGCTGAGGTTTTGGGTATGAGCCTGCCGGGGAGCAGTACGCTGCCCGCGATTTCACGCGAACGCCGTGATTGCGCCTATGCGACAGGAATGACCGCAGTGGACCTGGTAAAGCGCGGCGTGAATGCGCGGCAGATCATTACCCGCGACGCGATCCGCAATGCGATGACCTATCTGTTGGCTACGGGGGGCTCAACCAACGCCATTCTGCACCTGCAAGCTATTTACTATGAGGCCGAACTGGGACATCTGCCGCTGGCTGAGTTTGATGCTCTGAGTCATCAGGTACCGCTGGTGGCTTCGCTCTATCCGGCATCGGAATACGACATGATCGACTTCTGGGAAGCGGGGGGCGTCGCTGCGGTGGAAAAAGAGATCGCCAACCTGTTGGAACTCAATTGCCTGACGGTCAATGGACAGAAAAAAGGGGAGTGGCTAATGGATGTTCCTGCCACTCGTCGCCCGGAAGTGATCCATACGCTGGCGATCCCGGTACGCAATGAATCCGGTGTCGCGGTGCTGCATGGCAATTTGTCGCCTATGGGGTGTGTGGTGAAACCCGCTGCGGTTCCGGAGCATTTGATGGTCTTTACCGGACCTGCCGTGGTGTTTAACAGCGAGGATGAGGCCGTCGAGTCGATCCTCTCCGGTGATATTCAACCCGGCAGCGTGTTGGTTCTGCGTTACGAAGGACCGAAGGGGGGGCCGGGCATGCCAGAGATGTATAAGCCGATGAAATTCCTCGAAGGGATGAATCTCTCGGACTCGTGTGCGCTGATCACCGATGGGCGTTTTTCCGGTTCAAATCGGGGGCTATTCGTTGGGCATATTTCGCCAGAAGCCAGCGATGGCGGCGTGCTGGCACTGGTTGAAACGGGGGACACTATCAGCATTGATATTCCGCAGCGGACATTAACGCTGAATGTGGCGGATGCCGTACTGGCAGAGCGTCAAAAAGTCTGCCAACTGGTGCATAAAGAGGTGCCACGTGGATTCTTGCGGCTGTATCGTCGTTGGGCGCTACCTGCGGCGCAAGGGGCTGTACTGGCCGATCGGGAGGATCTCTGATGTCATCAGTCGCAATGATCCAGGGCGTCAATCCCATCGTCGCCATGCCGTTTACCGCACAGGGTGAGGTCGATTTTACGAGTTTTCGTCGGCTGGTGGCTCACCTTTCCGGTCTCGGTGTGAATGGTTTAACGTTGTTTGGTATTGCCAGCGAGTTTCCCAAGCTGGACGATGGCGAACGGTTGCAACTGGCAGAAATCTATCTTGATGAATTGTCGGGGAAGCGACTGTTTCGTGCACTGTCGATTACCGATCATAGCACCGACCTTGCAGTACGGCGGGCGCGGCTGTACCAAAGCATGGGGGCTGACGCGTTGATGTTGCTCCCGCCATTTTTCCTGCAACCGTCACTGGCAGCTGTACAGGCGCACATCTCTGCCGTACTTGAGGCGGTAACTATTCCGGTGATGGTGCAGTACGCGCCAGGCGAAACAGGATTCCCGGTTACGCCACATCAACTGGCCGAGGTCGCAAAACGCTATCCACATGCGGTGTTTAAGATTGAATGTAATCCGCCTGTGGATTACACGCGTGAATTCCTGCAACAGGCTCCAGACGCTCACGTTCTCAACGGTTACGCAGGTCTCTATATGCTGCATATGCTGGACGTGGGCGGAAAAGGCGTGATGCCAGGCTGCTCGTTTAGCGAAATTTATGTGCGTATATATCAACACTGGCTGGCGGGGGAACATCAGCAGGCGGTGCAATTACACAACGCGCTGTTGCCGTATATTCAGCACTGGATGCAGCACTGCGAATATATTATCCAGATTGAAAAAACGATATTGCAGCGACGCGGGATCATCGCCGATGACTATTGTCGTAAACCCGGTTGGCAATTAGCGGATGAGGATTTAAAAACCATCGATAGTTTTATTTCACAGTTCAATTTGTCGGTCTGAGTCATCTCCAGCAAGTGGATCGGGTATGGCGCATCCATACCCGATTAAACACCTGTTCGTACTGGCGTTCTCTGGCGCGCAGCATGCGAGGTTAACATGCAAAATGATATTCATGATTCAACGATTAAGAGAGTGAACAAACGGCTTATTCCTTTCCTGATGTTGCTGTATCTTATTGCTTATATTGACCGTTCTAACATTTCAGTCGCCGCATTACAGATGAACGCCGATCTTGCGCTAACCGCTGAAATGTATGGTATTGCTGCCGGTATTTTTTATATTGCTTATATTCTTTTTGAAGTGCCCAGCAATGTCATTCTGACGCGCGTTGGCGCGAAACTGTGGATCGCCAGGATTATGGTGACCTGGGGCATGATTGCTGCGGGTATGAGTCTGGTACAGACGCCAACGCAGCTATATATTATGCGTTTTTTACTCGGTGTCGCGGAGGCGGGATTTACCCCCGGGATTATTTATTATCTTTCCTGTTGGTACCCGCGAAATAACCGGGCACATGCCATGTCCATGTTTTATATCGGCGCTGCGCTGGCATCAGTCATTGGCTTGCCAATTTCCGGCTCTATTTTAAATATGCATGGTTTTTTCGATATTGCGGGCTGGCGTTGGCTGTTTTTATTAGAAGGTATTCCGGCGGTTATCCTCGGTGTGGTTGTTTGGTTTTATCTTGATGATTCTCCCGCTCAGGCGCGTTGGCTCAGTGTACAGGAACGAGACTGGTTACAACGGAAACTCTCGTCCGAAGCCGGGGCAGACAATCATCACCATCAGTGGCATCAGGCTCTCACCAGTAAAAAGGTATGGTTGCTGAGTGCCATCTGGTTGCTGCAGGCCTTTGGTACGATAGGCATTACGTTGTTCCTGCCGCTGATCGTTAAAGGTGTCGTCACGGAGCAAAGTAACCTGATTGTCAGCTTACTCTCCGCGGTACCTTTTTTGTTCGCATGTCTGTTTATGTGGCTCAATGGTCGCCATTCTGACCGTAGTGGAGAGCGACGTCTGCACCTTGCAATCCCGCTGATGTTAGCCGGCGGATTACTCCTTGTCGCGGTTTATACCCAGTATCTGCTGCTGGCATACCTTCTGCTGGTGGTAACGGTCGGTCTGAACTGGGCAATTACCCCAATATTCTGGGCGGCAACCACAGAATCCTTAACCGGGGTCGCAGGCGCAGCGGCCATCGCACTGATCAATGCTGTTGCCAACGTGGCAGGCCTGGTGTTTCCGCCGCTCATGGGACGGTTGAAAGATCTGACAGGAAATTATGATGCGTCTTTGGTGATTGTTGCGTTTGCCCTGGTGAGTGGCGGTGGGTTGGCACTGTACGTTCTGTCAATATCTCCCACGCGTAACTCGCGAGTTGCTGGAAAGGAAGAAAGCCTGCGTTAAGTCAAAAATCGTCGTTTCCACTGGTGCGTACCTGGGCATAAACGCCAACCAGGTGCGCACCAGCCATCTCATCCCGCCAACGCTGAAAATCTCTCGTAACTCACTCGATGTGTAAAATAAATGTTAACAAACTGAGTCATATCCCTGTCCATTCAGGAACGTGATGTGCGATTTGTTTTAACAAATATGCGACAAAATCACTATACATATAACTTAATATCTTTTATACATTAATTGTTCAACCCTGCGACTATTCCACAAAAGAGAAAGAAATATGGAACAGACACCTGATAAGAAAAACGATAATTTTCAAAAAGATGGCAAAGAACAGTTCAACCGCTCGATCGGGCTTATATCAAATTTTGCGTTGGGTTTTACCTACCTGTCGCCGCTTACCGCTGTTTATTCGCTGTTCGCGTTGGCAGTGACGTTGGCAGGACCACCCGCAGTGTGGTGGATTTTGATCGTCGCGTGTGGGCAGTTGTTAGTCGCCCTGGTGTTTGGTGAGGTTGCATCTCAATATCCGATCACCGGGGGACTGTATCCCTGGGCGAGAAGGTTGTGGGGTAAGAAATATGCGTGGATCGCCGCCTGGATCTACCTGTGGGCGCTGGTGGTGACCATTACCTCGATCGCGGAATACACATCAACATTTGTTGAATCACTCTTTCATTATGGCCAGACACCCGCCACCATGCTGGTGACTTCCGTTTTGCTGCTGCTCTTGATGATGGCCGTCAATATGTCCGGGACCAGGAATCTGGCCAGGGTCGCCAAAATTGGTTTCTGGTGTGAAATCGTCAGCGTGATTGCGCTGGGTATTTACCTGCTGATTTTCCACCGTTCACAGCCTTTCTCCGTCATCTTTGATTCGATGGGGGTACTGGCGCATGACGGAAGTTATTCCACCGCCTTTATGTCCGCCGCGCTGATGGGCCTGTTTATGTTCTTTGGCTTCGAGGCGTGCGGTAACGTGGCAGAGGAAGTGCAAAATCCAAGCAAAAAAATCCCGGTAGCCATGATTTTAAGTATCGTGTTTGGCGCGATCTCCGCCATTATCTCCGTCATGGGCTACCTGCTGGCGTCACCGAACCTGGTGAGTATCGTGAATGGTAAAACCGCCGATCCGATCCCGGCAATCCTTAATGAAGCGCTGGGGGAAACCGGTGCGACGGTCTTTATTATTGTCGCTATTATCGCGATGCTGTCGTGCATTTTGTCTCTGCAAGCAGCATTAAGTCGTCTTATCTTTTCTTTCTCCCGCGACAGAATGCTGCCGGGCAGTGAATGGATGGCCAAAATTTCTAAAAATGGTGTCCCGGATAATGCCATGGTCGTCAGCTGTGTGTTGCCCGTTATCATTTGTGTCTGGGTCTATTTCCAGCCAGATAACTTATCGCGTATCACCGCATTTGCTGTTATCGGTATTTATATTTCATTCCAGATGGTGGTACTGGCCGCGCTGCGTCAACGTCTGAAAGGCTGGAAACCCGCCGGAGAGTGGACGATTGGTGGTTGGGGTGTGATTGTAAACGTGCTGGCGTTAGCTTACGGTCTGTGTGGGATCTGGTTACTGGCACAGCCTGCTGACAGCAGTGATTTCATCGACCGTTGGACAGTACTGTTTGGTCTGGCGATTGTGGTCGGTTCAGGATTGATCTACATGTTCCTTACCCGACCCTTTGGCCGCTCGGCTGCACCGGAAAACGATGCCATTGCCTACGCCACGAAACTCAATATGGGGCAGGATAACTAAAACTAAGGGCCTTCGGGCCCTTAGTTTCGACCGTTTTACGCGCCGGATACGACGCTGGCATCCTTATCCGGTAACGCTCAGCCTTGAATTGACTATTTCTGGTAGTGATAAAGGATAAAGTAGTCGCTTTGATACACCACTGTGCTGTGCGCAGGTGACAATAATTCACCGACACGAAAGCGCGGCCAACTGGAAAAGATGATCCGGTTTTCCAGATTGGTCAGGATGACATAATCAGGGTGAGGGCAGGAGAGCAGTTCGGCTTCTATCTGACTGACCAGCAGATCGACGGCGGCGACGCCGAGGAACTGATCATGATAGTAAACCGGCACCGCTGAGGTTAGGGTATAGGAGATGTTACAGATATAGTCGACATACGGGCCATGGATATACGCTTCACCTGCCGGAGGCGAATGCTTAAACCACTCAAAGGTTCTGAAATCCAGCCGCTGTTGCGTCGCCTGATCCAAATCCAGATGTGCCTGACTCAATCCATTATCTTTCTTATACCACCATTCCAGCAGCCAATATTCTTTGGTGGTTTCTGTACTCCCAATATGGCTGGCGAAACCTGCGCCCGAACAGTAGTGGTTGTTGTTCAGTGTGCTCTTGATGTGTTGTTGAACCGTTGATCTGACAGCGGGGTCGAGGACAACTTCGGCTGAAGCTTTTTGCACACCGGCAATGGCCTCGTGAATGCTCCTCGCCAGCGCAACGGTAGACTCTACGGTAGAGGCGGTAATATCATCAATTTTACGGATTAATGCGCTTAAGGATGTCGAAGAGCTCATGGTCTGTCCTGCCTTCACTGATTGTCAGTTCGAGTTATATTTCAGCTTTTTTTCAATAAGGTAATAGGTAAACGTGTCGATGATCTGTGTGGCGTACTGGACTGACTCGGTCTCGTTATGGGCGGCGAGCGCGTCGGCCAGCGCCGAATAAAGCGCAATAATTTCCGCATGAATATTGTCGGCGCGATAGAGTATTGCCACCAGTGATGCCCACTCGGCCTGGACCTGAAGCTCCTGGTTGGCCAGCCGTGCTGAATGAGAGCTGGCCGCAATTGCCAGCAAACAACGCATATCGGCCTGAGTCATCAGTTCAGGTGAATCGGCTTTCCTCAGTACGTCTACAAACTCGCGAAATTTGGCAATGTCCGCCCCGGTCATGCGTCTGGAGGCTAGCCTGGCGCTGTGGCTGATAATGGCGCAATGCATTTCGCCTAAATCCGAAAGGTAATCGGTACTGATCGATTTAAACGGATGCAGGGCGCTATTTTTGCCATCAATATTCTCGCAAACGAAGCTCCCGCCATTACGGCCACGAACCGTATGGATAAGATTATTAGCCCGAAGCGTGTTGAGCGCTTCTCTGATAGTGATATGTGAGACACCCATCATCTTTGCCAAATCGGTTTCATTGGGCAGCTGTTCTTTTGGCTCCAGCAACCCGGTAATAATGGCGTTTGAAAGGCGCTGCACTATCTGGTCTGAACGACTGACCTGCCCGATAGGCGCAAATATGACCGCATGAGTAATCATAATCTTTTCTGCACTCAATTCCCTGAAACAACGACCATTTTTAACACATGCCCGCGGGGCACGAAAGGTCAGAATGGCCGCGTTATTTTACCAGCCCACGCGCAACATCGCTGCACAGGCGGATGTGTGTCCCGATAGCGTCAAAACGCATTCCGCGCTGACGATAAATAACCTTACCCTGAAAATGTAAAATTTAAGTTAAAAGTGCGAGGCTTATCATAGTGTCAATGTTGCGCATTTGAAAAATTTTTACAATATATATATTACATAAGCT
>NZ_JANEWL010000008.1:0-78196 GCF_028069815.1 Citrobacter sp. Awk 2 | reverse complement strand
ATCTTATGGATTTTATTTATATATACATGGAATATATTAAATTGGCGATATTTATGTTTTTGGGGTGGTGCGTGTAATTAGCGGATGGTTTGATTGTTTGCATTGAGCGCTGAAGAGTTCTTATATCAAAAGAGATTAAAATATTTTTAATGATGGTGAGTCTGAGACTGGCAGTGGTCTGTGATGAAAATTGTTGCTAAGGTGGTTCTCTTTCTGCACAGAGAATAAGCGTGAAACTACAATACTGGCAGTCACAATTTGAAGCATGGCTGCGTGAGAAGCATTCAGGGCAAGATGCCGCCCATGACATCTTTCATTTTCGCCGCGTGTGGATGACATCGCAAAAGCTGAGCACTGCTGCAGGTATTGACTGGCTGGTCGTACTGACTGCGTGTTATTTCCACGATCTTGTCAGCTTACCGAAAAATCATCCGGAACGTCATCGTTCATCGGTACTGGCCGCACAGGAAACCTGTCGCGTACTGTCACAGGACTTTCCTGAATTTCCTCAGGATCGGCTACATGCGGTGAGTCATGCTATCGCTGCGCATAGTTTTAGCGCAAAAATTACGCCCACGACCCTTGAAGCCAAAATCGTTCAGGATGCCGATCGACTTGAGGCGCTCGGTGCCATCGGTCTGGCGCGTGTGTTTGCCGTTTCTGGCTCGCTGGGTGTGGCATTGTTTGACGCGGAGGATCCGTTTGCCCGGCAGCGCAACCTGGATGATAAACAGTACGCGCTCGATCATTTCCAGACCAAACTGCTGACGTTGCCACTGACAATGCAAACCGAACAAGGGCGGCATCTGGCGCAGCATAATGCTGACTTCTTATTGACGTATATGGCGAAACTCAGCGCAGAATTAAAAGGAGAATATGAGATGTTGGATTTTGCGGCGATTCAACCCCTTAAAGCATATCAGTAGTCATCACCGCTGAAACGTCAACCGCGCCAATTTATGTTAACCTGTCGACTATCCATTTCGGCCGGTTAAACGTATGCAGGATTATTTTTCAGTAGCAGGCTCCATGAAACCAATGACAGATGATACCGGAGTTACCGTTCAGGTGATTTTGGCTAAGTTGCTTGAAATATACGATGTGAAAACGCTGGTTGCTCATCTCAATGGCGTCGGCGAAAACCACTGGAGTCCGGCCATCTTTAAGCGTGTGGTCGCCAATCAAACATGGCATCGCCTTAGCGATCGTGAGTTTGCTCACCTGTATTCTTTACTCCCGACGCCCCCTGCACACCATCCGCACTATGCCTTTCGGTTTATCGACCTTTTTGCCGGAATAGGCGGGATTCGCCGTGGTTTTGACGCGATAGGCGGGCAATGTGTGTTTACCAGTGAATGGAATAAACATGCTGTTCGCACCTATAAAGCGAACAACTATTGCTCTCCTGAGCAGCACCATTTTAATGAAGATATTCGCGATATCACCCTTAGCCATCATGAGGGGGTGAGTGACGAGCAGGCTGCGGAGCATATTCGTCAACACGTTCCCGAGCATGATGTCCTGCTGGCCGGCTTCCCTTGCCAGCCATTTTCGCTGGCGGGCGTCTCAAAGAAAAACGCGTTAGGGCGTGCCCACGGTTTTGCCTGTGATACGCAAGGCACGCTTTTTTTTGACGTGGTGCGAATTATCGACGCACGGCGACCGGCTATATTTGTGCTCGAAAACGTCAAAAATCTAAAAAGTCATGACCAGGGAAAAACCTTTCGCATCATCATGCAAACGCTGGATGAACTGGGCTACGACGTGGCAGATGCAGCAGATAATGGCCCTGATGACCCGAAGATTATCGATGGGCAACATTTTTTACCCCAGCATCGCGAACGTATCGTGCTCGTCGGTTTTCGACGTGATCTAAGCTTGAAGTCAGACTTTACGTTGCGCGATATTGTCAGCCGCTACCCTCAGCGTCGAACGACACTCGCAGAGCTGCTTGAACCGACCGTTGATGCGAAATATGTGCTGACACCGGTCCTGTGGAAATACCTGTATCGCTATGCGAAAAAACATCAGGCACGGGGCAATGGGTTTGGTTACGGTATGGTCTATCCCGGCAACCCCGATAGCGTGACGCGCACATTATCCGCACGTTACTATAAGGATGGGGCAGAAATTTTGATAGACCGTGGCTGGGATATGGCGCTGGGTGAACAGGATTTCGATGATCCTGCCAATCAGCGACATCGCCCTCGTCGATTAACGCCAAGAGAGTGTGCGCGCCTGATGGGGTTTGAGTCTCCTCAGGGTTACCAGTTTCGCATTCCGGTATCCGATACCCAGGCTTACCGCCAGTTCGGTAATTCGGTGGTCGTCCCGGCATTTGCGGCGGTAGCCAAACTGCTGGAGCCGAAGATCAAACAGGCTGTTGCGCTACGCGAGAAAGAACAGCAGCATGGCAGACGTTCACGATAAGGCGACACGCAGTAAAAATATGCGGGCGATAGGGACCCGCGATACGGCGATCGAAAAACGTTTGGCCGACATCCTGACGGAGCAGGGGGTAACGTTTCGCGTGCAGGATGCAACGTTGCCCGGTCGACCCGATTTTGTGGTGGATGACTATCGCTGCGTTCTCTTTACCCACGGCTGTTTCTGGCATCAGCACAACTGCTATCTTTTTAAAGTCCCGGCAACCCGTACGGCGTTCTGGCTGGAGAAGATTGGAAAAAATGTGGTACGTGATAAGCGGGACTGCGATAAATTGCAGGCGTTGGGATGGCGGGTCTTGATTGTCTGGGAATGCGCCCTGCGTGGGCGTGAGAAACTGAGTAATGAGGCACTGTCTGAGCGGGTTATCGAATGGATCTGCGGCGGCGGAGCCACCGCGCAGATCGACACTCAGGGCATTCATTTACTGTAATGACTTTTCTGATGGGGTTGCGACCGCGTCCGCTTTGACAGGGAATAAGTATTTCCCCAGCGTCACCAATACCACGGCAAAAACAATGACCCCGAGTGCCAGCCACTCGATCAACGCCAGGTTTTCACCTCCCAGCCCCGTACCTAACAGAACCGCCACTACCGGGTTGACGTAGGCATAGCTGGTGGCTAACGCCGGGCTTACATTACGGATAAGGAACATATAAGCGTTAATCGCAATAATTGAGCCGAACAGAGCGAGGTATGCCACCGCCATAAAACCGGAGAAGGTTGGCATCGTGGTCAGCTTTTCTCCACAGAGCAGCGATGCGCACATCAGCACAATACCTGCGGCTAACATTTCAATGGCACCGGCCATCATGCCAACGGGTAAGGTGATGCGTGAGCCGTACACGGAGCCAAACGCCCAGCTCATTGAACCAATCAGGATTAATACCGCCCCCCAGGGATTACCACTTAAGTTACCCCCGCTGTTAAGCATGATGATCCCAGCGAGTCCAATTGCGATCCCCATCCATTCCAGTTTGCGTGTTTTGATGCCAAAAAAGTGGCTAAAGCACAAGGTAAACAGCGGGACGGTAGCAACCACCACAGCGGCAATGCCGGAAGGGACGTTTTGATGTTCTGCGACGGTAACGAGGCCATTGCCCACCGCCAATAGCAGGATACCAATCAGTGCAGCATTCAGGAGCGGGCGCAGTGGCGGCAGCTTATGTCCGCGAATAAGTAAGAATGCGGTTAATAAAATGCCTGCAGAGAGAAAGCGCACGCCAGCCATCATCAACGGCGGCCAACTTTCAACACCAATGCGAATAACGAAGTACGTGGAACCCCAGATGATGTACAGCGCGAAGAGCGCACTGAAAAGTGGTAACAATTGCCTGAAACGCATAATCCCTCACGGTGGAAATAAAAAGGTGCAACATAGTAAACGTCAAAACTATCATGCTGGCGAGATTTATAATTGCCTGCCGTTGTTAAATATTTGTTGACCAGAAAGGTCAGTTTCAGCATGGCGTGTTTTACTTCATACTTATGACTGCAAAAAAATAATATTGAGGATTAAAATTTTGGCAGGAAGTAGCTTACTCACCTTGCTTGATGACATCGCCACGCTTCTGGACGATATCTCAGTGATGGGAAAACTGGCCGCGAAAAAAACGGCGGGTGTGCTGGGAGACGATTTGTCGCTTAACGCGCAACAGGTGTCGGGCGTGCGGGCGAACCGCGAGCTTCCGGTGGTCTGGAGTGTGGCCAAAGGATCTTTCGTCAACAAAGTTATCCTGGTGCCGCTGGCGCTATTGATCAGCGCCTTCATTCCATGGGCGATCACGCCCTTATTAATGATTGGTGGGGCATTCCTCTGTTTTGAGGGCGTGGAAAAAGTGCTTCACACCCTGGAAGCGCGAAAACACCAGGAAACACCGGAAGAACGACAGCAGCGTCTGACATCTCTTGCCGCACAGGACCCGCTGACGTTTGAGAAAGATAAAATCAAAGGGGCGGTACGTACCGACTTTATTTTATCTGCGGAGATTGTGGCCATTACGTTGGGTATTGTGGCGGATGCGCCGTTGTTGAATCAGGTACTGGTTTTGTCGGGTATTGCTTTGGTGGTGACCGTTGGTGTGTATGGTCTGGTCGGTATTATTGTGAAGCTCGACGATATTGGCTACTGGCTGGCAGAAAAGCGCAGCGCACTTGCTCAGGCGCTGGGTAAGGGATTGCTGGTGGTGGCTCCCTGGCTCATGAAATCACTTTCCGTGGTTGGTACGCTGGCGATGTTTTTAGTTGGCGGCGGCATTGTGGTACATGGCATTGCACCCCTGCATCATGCGATTGAGCACTTTGCCCAGCAACAGAGTTCATTCATTGCCTTCATGCTTCCGACCCTGCTTAATCTGGTGCTCGGCTTTATTATCGGTGGGATCGTGGTAATGCTGGTAAACATGGTTGCCAGATTACGCGGAGTTTCGCACTAATTGTCGTGTGCTGGATTACGCAAAACGACTCTTTGTCGTCTAAGGTGAAAAGGTTTCTCTTGATACAGGAGGCGGGTATGGTCTTTTCTGTCAGTGAGGAAGTCACCGCGAAAGAGGGTGGCCCACGCATGATCGTTACCGGGTATGCCAGCGGAATGGTGGAGTGCCGCTGGTATGACGGTTTTGGCGTCAAACGGGAGGCATTTCGTGAAGATGAACTGGTTCCTGGCGAACGCAGTCCGCTACGCCAGGATGCCTGAATATCACTGGCTGGCGTAACCTGGTGATCTCTCAACCATTAGTTATATTTATCATTTTGGTGAGAATTATTTACTTGTCAGGCAAAAAAATTGCAGATAAGGTTGGTTTCGCATCAGATTTCCTGGTGTAACGAATTTTCAAGTGCTTCTTGCATAAGCAAGCTTGATCCCGACCCGATAAGGGCCGGGATTTTTTTCGCCCAAAGTCAGCGATTGATCTCCGTCACGCTAAAATCATGGATATCAAGCTCGAACGCGTCGGCCAGCTCATGCCATGTATGATAATCCCGGCCATCAACGCTGACGCGATCGGGGTCATCATGGCTGCGGTGAATTTCGCTCTCGCAGATTTCGTTGATAGCTTTCAATAGCGCGTCCACATCGACGCTGACTTCACGTTTGGCCGTATCGCTGTACTCTTTCGCGGTTTTCATCCTCATACCTCTCAACCGTTAAGGATACCGGGGCACGTATCAGAATCTCTGATGCGTACAAGTTAAGTATAGACCGTCGAGAAAACCTGCAATCACGCGCGCAGGGCGCTGCCAGGAAAAGGAATTTGTTCTACACTGGCACAAAGCCACAGGAGGAAAACGATGAAGGTGAATGATCGGGTTACAGTCAAAACGGACGGCGGGCCGCGTCGGCCAGGCCGGGTACTGGCGATTGAAGAGTTTAGTGAAGGCACCATGTACCTGGTTTCTCTGGAAGACTACCCGCTCGGTATCTGGTTCTTTAATGAGTCAGGCCATCAGGATGGTATCTTTGTGGAGAAAGTGGAGTAATCCAGGTTCCAGGTGCTGATTCTGACTGGTGGCGAACCCACCAGTCAGAACGTCCTAACGCATATTCACAAAGATACCATTGGTGACGTTATCTGTGAGTCGTACAACGTGATAGATAACTTGCTTATTATGTGTCTTGATCTTTCGTTTTATATTCCCCTTATGGGATGAGACTGTCTTCGCCTTGATATTCATTTGATCGGATATCTGTATTGTTCCCTGACCGGCCATCCACATACGTAGCATGCTGGATTCGGTGCGGCTTAATGATAGTGTTGGCAGGTTCACATCAATGACAATATCCACTTCCTTTTTCAGAATATCGCCAAGAAGTTCATCCAGTGAATCTGGTTTAATCGACTTAGAGCTGATTAATAAATTTTTTCTTACTAAGAGATACTCATCAAAATGGACATTGGCAATTGCCATAAATACAATAAATAAAGTACTGGGATGTTGATTAATGATTTGCTTAATTCTCTGGCTGTTATCCGGATCGTGAATAAAGCAGTCTTCATTAATAAACACCACAGACGGCTGCAGTGAGACACAGGCGATGCTGAGTTCATCAACGCTTGAAATATCGTTGATTTCCCTTTTCTTCACCCCCCGACTTACCAGATATCCGGTCAACCCTAGCCGGGTGTAACTGCATAAATCCATAATAATCGTTGACATGGCATACCCTCACTCAATGCGTAACGATAATTCCCCTTACCTGATTATTTCATCACAACTAAACGGAATAATAACGACCCAATATGACGCTTTCGCTGTTTTCAGGCGAATTTACTATCCCGTAAAGTTGCGTATAATTTGCCAGGAAACATCTTAAAGTAAAGTAAATGTTGCGTTATGTGAGTGAGGCAAAAACAAATAAACCGCGACAGCGTTATCCTGGTGGATGTTGCCTGTATTTGAATTTAGGACAATCCTTAGTAAAACAGGATAAAAAATAAGGGTTATTATTTTGAAGGCATTTCACTGATGATGTCAGCCAACAAATTAAAAATCTCACTGAATAAACGCTCACAGAAGGGGGCAATTAATGGCATGAGCGCAGCCATTAATGAAATACCCACGGTCAGGGTGAGTGGGAAACCAATGACAAATATCGATAGCTGTGGTGCCATACGGTTTAACAAACCGAGTGCGAGGTTGAGTGTGAGCAGCAGCGTCATCACCGGCAGAGCCAGCATCAGGCCATTGAGGAAGATGAGCCCCCCCGCCCGCGCCAGTGCGAGAAAGGCATTGCTATTCACCGGATGGCCGCCGATAGGCAGAGTATGGAAGGTATCCACCAACAGCGAGATAAGCCACAAGTGACCATTAAAGGTGAGGAACAGCAGCATCGCCAGCAAATCTATCAGACGTGCCAGAACGGGCATATTCAGGCGGCTGCCCGGGTCGAAGAAAGTTGCGAAGGAGAGACCCATTTGCAGCCCGATGATTTCCCCGGCGGTACGCACCGCGGCAAACGCAAATTGCATGGTGAATCCTAACGCAATGCCGATCAGGATTTGCTGCATCGCCTGCCATATCGCGCCGACGGAAAAAATAGGCACGTTTACGGGAGGAAGCAGCGGCGCGATAACCATGGTAATCATCAACCCCAGCCCCAGTTTTACTCGCTTGGGGATGGCGCGTTCGCTGAGTATCGGCGCCGTTGAAATGAGCGCCAGTATGCGCAGTAGGGGCCAGAAGTAAAGATTCAGCCAGTGGAGCCAATCAACGCTGGTCACCTGCAACATAGCGTCGTTTACCCGATGATGTAGGGGATATTGCTGAACAGCGTACGCACGTAGTCGAGCAGCAAGTTAAGCATCCACGGACCGGCAACGATGATGGCAATAAAGACCGCGACAATTTTCGGAATGAAGGACAGCGTCATTTCGTTAATCTGGGTTGCCGCCTGCAGGATACTGATGATAAGACCCGTGACGAGGGCAACCAGCAACAAAGGTGCGGCAAGGGCAAGGGCAACTTTCATCGCCTCAGTGCCCATCATCATGACCGATTCAGGAGTCATTTCGCGCCTCTAACTGTAAAAGCTTTGTGCAAGCGAGCCGACAAGCAGCTGCCAGCCGTCAACCAGCACAAACAGCATCAGCTTGAATGGGAGTGCAATGGTAGCTGGTGGCACCATCATCATCCCGAGCGCCATCAGGACGCTGGCGATGACCAGATCGATTATCAGAAATGGAATAAAAATGGTAAAACCTATCTGGAATGCCGTTTTCAACTCACTGGTGACATAAGCCGGCAGCAAAATGCGCATCGGCACTGCTTCAGGTCCCTGTAACGGGCCGCTGTTTGCCAGACGGGCGAACAGGGCCAGATCGGCTTCGCGGGTCTGGCGCAGCATAAACTCACGCAACGGCTGTGCGCCTTTCTCCATGGCTTCCTGCATGGAAATCTTCTCTTCGCTGAAGGGTTGATACGCATCAACGTAGATTTTGTCGATCACCGGCGACATGATGAAGAAAGTCAAAAACAGCGCCAGTCCAAGTAAAACCTGGTTCGGCGGTGCTGACGGTGTTCCCAGCGCATTACGTAACAGACCAAAAACGATGATGATGCGGGTGAAGCTGGTCATCATCAGCAAAATAGCCGGCAGGAACGTCAGCGAGGTGATAAATACCAGCGTTTGGACGGGCAACGTCCAGCTTTGTCCGCCACCAGGCAGCGGTTGGCTAACCAGACCCGGTAGTTGGGCCAGGGCCGCAGGGCTGAAAAGCCACAAACCTGTCAGCGTGAGGGATAACAAACGGCGCATCAGGATCTCCCAGGACGCTTCAGCAAACTCTTCATCATGGCCTGGAAATCCGCAGGGGAGGCCGCTTTTTCTTCTGCACCGACAGGTGCCGGGGGGAGGGTATGCAAAACGTTGATCTGCGACGCTGTAACGCCCAGCACCAGACGCGCGTCTTCGACCTCAACAATCACCACCCGCTCACGTGGACCTAATGAGGTACTGGCCGAAACTTTCAGTCCACGCGTACTGACGCTTTTGGGGGCAAATCCCAGGCGCTTAATCAGCCAGGCGGCTCCCAGGATCAACACAATGATCGCCAGAAGCGCGCCGCTGACCTGCACTAATGGTGAACCGGGTACAGCAGCGGGCTGAGAGACGGTGGCCTGGGTATTCATCGTTAACGGCTCAGACGGCGCATACGTTCAGATGGGGTAATAATGTCAGTAATACGGACACCGTATTTATCTGCAACTACCACAACTTCACCCTGAGCAATCAAATAACCATTGATCAGAATATCCAGCGGCTCGCCCGCCAGACCGTCCAGCGCGACGACCGAACCCTGCGTCAGGCGCAGCAGTTCTTTGATGGTCATGCGGGTGCGGCCCAATTCAACGGTCAGCTTGACCGGAATATCCATGATCAGGTCGATATCCTGCAGTGCACCGCTGACGTCGCCGCCACCTAGCTGCTGGAATACCGCATCGGCCGCACTTTTGGTGGTCGTTGTTTTTTGCTCGTTTAACGCGTCAGCCCACAGATCGTCCAATGCACCAGTGTTTTCATCGGACGGATTATTCATGTCACTCATTTGGGCTGTTCCTCATTCAGCGAATTCAAAATCGGGTTTATCAAATGTTCTACGCGTAACGCATACTGACCATTTACGGTGCCATATTGGCTGGTCAGCACAGGTACGCCGTCCACATGAGCAATAATGCGGTCGGGTTTTTCAATCGGCAGTACATCGCCGGGTTTCAGCTTCAAAATCTGGGACAGCCGCAACGGAATGTCAGCAAAGTTTGCTACCAGTTCCAGCTCAGAATGCTGAACCTGGCGCACCAGATTATTGCGCCAGTTCTGATCTTCATTACGCGAGTTTTCCAGCGGTGGGTTTACCAGCAGTTCGCGCAACGGTTCAATCATGCTGAATGGCAGACAGATGTTAAATTCACCGGTCAGGTTGCCGATTTCAACGTGGAATGGGGTGTTCACCACGATGTCGTTCGGGGAAGTGGTGATATTGGTAAACTTCACCTGCATCTCGGAACGGACATATTCCACTTCCAGCGGGTTGATAGCCTTCCACGCGTCGCTGTAGCTTTCCAGCGCCAGTTTCAGCATGCGGTTGATCACGCGTTGTTCAGTGTGCGTAAATTCACGGCCTTCGACTTTCGTCGGGAAACGACCATCACCGCCGAACAGGTTATCAACGGCGATAAACACCAGACTCGGTGAGAACACCACCAGACCTGTCCCGCGTAGCGGTTTCAGGTGGATTAAGTTCAGGTTGGTCGGAACCGGTAAGTTACGCGCAAACTCGTGGTATGGCTGGATACGGATCGCGCCCACGGTAATATCCGGGCTGCGGCGTAGCAGGTTAAATAACCCCATACGGAACTGGCGCGCAAAGCGTTCGTTAATGATCTCCAGCGCCTGCAAACGCTCACGAACGACGCGGCGCTGAGTGTTGGGATCATAAGGACGAATATCGCTTTCTTTTGCGATACCGGAAATGGGTTCGTCTTTAGTTTCGCTATCGCCGTTAAGCAATGCGTCGATTTCAGCCTGAGAAAGAATACTGTCGCCCATGTCTTTACCGCAGAATAAAAGCTGTATAAAGAACGTCGGTGACAACCTGTTTCGGCTGCCCGACAACGAGCGGAGTCGCGAGCGTCTCTTTGATAGCGGCAATCAGTTGCTGTTTGCCTTCTTCTGTTGCGAGCGTGGCGGCGTTCTGGCGAGAGAACAATAACAGCAGACGGCTGCGCACTTCTGGCAGATATTCGTTAAGACGCGAGCGTGTCGCCTCGTCCTTCATGCGCAGAGTGATACCGATATACAGCACGCGATCCGCATCACCTAAATTGACGGTAAACGTATCCAGTGCAAAGAACACTGGGACTGGCGGTGGAGCCGGTTCCGCTTTTACGCTGGCGGACGGCTGCTGTTGCATGCGCCAGTAGCTATAGCCCGCAGTAGCGAGGGCGGCGAGCGTAATTAACACCAGCAGAGGGATCCAAATAGCGCGTTTACTCTTTTTGTTAATCGCGGAGTCAGTCATCAGATACGGGCTTCCTGTTTCGGTACAGCTTATAGGCTGATTATCCCGTGTCCTGACCACGACAAAGCGTGGAAAAGACGCGGATAATCATGCTACCTCTGGCGTTAGGCGAAGATGTCTACTGCACCATCACCGCGAGCCGCGGCTTGCAGTGCTGCAGGTGTGGCCAGAACAGCATCATCTTCGGGAGCAAAAATATCTTGTCCATGCGCACGCCCAGCCTGTTGTTGCTGTGAAGACGACTGTTGCTGACCCGCGAAGCTTTCGCTACTGATACTGCTTTGCCCCAGTTGGATCCCGCTTTCAGCCAACTGCGTGCGCAGCATGGGTAATGCCGCTTCCAGCGCCGCGCGAACGTGGCTATGAGGCGAGACCATCTGCAGTTGCGCCATGTTGTCATCGAGCTTGAGGGAAATCTGCACTTGCCCCAGATCCTGCGGATGCAAGCGCAGTTCCGCACTTTGCTGACCCTGACGGGTGAACAGCGTGACGTGCTGACTCAGTGATTGCTGCCATTCATGGCTTCCCAGCGGGGCGCTCAATACCGGTGCCGCGGCAGTTGGTAACGGCTGCGCATGTGTCTGTGTGCCAGCCAGCGGAGCTATTGTTGCGCCAACACTGGTTGGGGACGGTGAACTTTCAATCTCCGCACGCGTGGCTGCCGCTGCGGTTAATGGGGTTAAACCCGCATTGTTGGTCTGATCCGCGCCACTGGCATGCATCGCGGCATCTGCTTTACCTTTTTTCCCTTCACCGGTCAGTAATTCACTGGCGCTATCGGCGGTCGTGTTGGCGGTATTACCACGTAACAGTACCGACAGCGTCGCATCCGCCGGTGCTGGAGTAGCATCAACAGCCGGAGTGGTTACCTGTTGCCCCGGCAGCATAGCGAACAGCGCACTCAGGTTAGCGAGATCGTCATCGCTCAGATGGGCTATTTTTTCATCCTGCTGTGCGGTTTTGCCCAGTGTCGTCAGGGCATTAACCTTCAGTGAGGGCGTGAGCGCAGACAGCAACTGTTGTGCATCAGTCAGGTCGGCTAGCGACGCCTCGGTTTGGACCTCTTTTTGTGCCAGCAGATCGGCTAATTTTACCGTCTGCGCGGTATCACCATTCTTTTGCAATAACCCTTTTTGCAGTTTGCTACCAGCCGCCTGTAAATCGGCCAGCGATAGCGGGGCGTCTTTACCCTGTGCATCGCCTGCACCTAATGCACCTGCCAGCAGCGCCAAAAAATCCTCGGGGGAATCTACCGCTTTGCCTGACTGAAGACCTGCGGCTACGTCGGTGTCGGTGGTAATCAGTTGGGGTAACGTAATCATTCGGGTTTCCTCATAGCTGCACGCTGAGCAAATTCATCCATTTTTTTCTGATCCAGACGGTTTTCAGCCAGTAAAGCGGCTGTTGTTTGCCTGTCCTGCAGAGTCTGCCATGCCTGCAGTCGCTGCTTTTTATCGCGCCAACTGCTCAACGCCTGGTCTACTTTCTGCGTCCATTGGTTGAGTTGTTGGCGATGTTGCTCAATCGCTTTTTCCAGCGTCTGAATAAATTGTTGATAGTTAATCCAGCGATTACTGGTAATACCCTGACCCATATCGCTATTAAGGTTGTTGCGATATTCATGCTGATAATCGATCAGCATCTTCAACTGCTCTTCCGCCTGCTGACATCCGCGGCGCATCTCGCCTAATAAGATTGCCGCATCATCGACTTCTTTTTCAGCCAGGTCTTTAAGTGTTGCCAGCGCACCATGTTGTGCCATGACCTATGCTCTCCTGCTTAATCACACACCAGGGAAAATCAGATCCAAAGCCTGCAGGGAGTCTTCCCAGTCGGCTCGTTCAAAGATGCCTTGCTGTAAAAATGCTTCCAGCTGTGGCCATAAGGCAATGGCTTTATCCAACATGGGATCGCTGCCTTTGGCGTAGGCGCCTACGCTGACCAGATCGCGGTTACGCTGGAAACTGGACAGTAGCTGCTTAAAGTTGCGTACCCGCGCATAATGTTTCTCGCTGATTAAGGCGGTCATTGCGCGGCTGATTGAGGCTTCAATATCAATGGCTGGGTAGTGACCCGCTTCTGCCAGATGACGGGACAGGACTATGTGGCCGTCGAGAATGGCGCGGGCGGAGTCAGCAATAGGGTCCTGTTGGTCATCGCCTTCGGTCAGTACGGTATAAAATGCGGTCACGGAACCGCCGCCATGAATACCGTTGCCGGCCCGTTCAACCAGTGCGGGTAACTTAGCAAACACCGACGGCGGATAGCCTTTCGTTGCCGGAGGTTCGCCGATCGCCAGTGCAATTTCACGCTGCGCCATCGCATAACGGGTGAGGGAGTCCATAATCAGCAGCACGTGCTGACCGCGGTCGCGAAAATCTTCGGCGATGCGCGTGGCGTAGGCGGCACCCTGCATACGCAACAGCGGGGAAACGTCCGCCGGGGCGGCAATCACTACCGAGCGTGCACGTCCCTCGGCGCCAAGAATATTTTCAATAAAATCTTTAACTTCGCGCCCACGCTCGCCAATCAGACCGACAACAATGACGTCAGCCTGGGTATAGCGTGCCATCATGCCGAGCAGAACGCTTTTACCCACACCGGAACCGGCGAAAAGCCCCATTCGCTGACCGCGACCGACGGTTAACAACGCATTGATAGGCCGTACGCCAGTATCCAGCACGTGTTCAATCGGGGTACGTTGCAGGGGGTTAAACGGCGGTGTGATTAGTGCCCCTGTTTCCGTGGTGTCGGGAGCAGGCAGCCCATCAAGCGGCTTCCCGCTGCCATCGAGAACACGCCCCAGCAGGGCAGGGCCCAGCGGTAATTGTTTCCCGCTTTGCAGCCCTTCGCCGGCGATGTTTTTCGCGTAAACGCGCGCACCTGGCAGCACGCCTTCAACCTCTTCGAGCGGCATCAGAAACAGGCGTTGACCATTAAAGCCAACCACTTCGCTTTCGACTTCCTGGGTTTCGTTGCCATCCTGACGCTCAATAACGCAGGTGGCACCTAACGGTAACTGCAGGCCCGTGGCTTCAAGTACCAGCCCGGTGGCGCGGGTAAGACGCCCGTAACGGCGTACCGCAGGCAGCAGCGACATTTTCTCTTCGAAGTTGTCCAGCGTGTTGAGCCAGCGAGTCAGGCGAGTGGTCATTACACGACTCCCGGCGCTGCCAGACGGCAGAGCTCTTGCCAGCGGGTGGCAACACTGGCGTCCAGATCGCCTTCGTCAGCAGAGACCTTACAGCCACCATGATGCAGCGTTGGATCGCCGCGCAGTCGCCAGCCGTGCAGGCTGAGGGTCGCCCCCAGCATCTCTTCCACCCGTTGCAGATCGTCCGGATGGACGCGCAACTGCGGTTTACCGCTAAACAGCGGTTCCTGTTGCAACAGCTGTTGGATTTGCTTAATGAGTGCAGCATTATCCACGATGGGTGTCTGGCCGATAACCTGGCGCGCCGCCTCCAGTGCCATTTGCATCAGGCGCGATGCAATGACGCTGTCCAGGGCATCCAGTGTATTCTGAAACTCACTGACCAGTTGCTGCATGCGGGCATGAATCGGCGCATGTTGGGCGCGAGCCTGGTTCTGGCCTTGTTCCAGCCCCTGGGCCAGTCCGTCCTGATAACCTTGTTCGTGTCCTTTTTGCCGACCTTCAGCCAGGCCGGCGTTATACCCTTGCTCATGGGCCTGGAGCTGCAGTTGTGCCAACTGCTGCTCAAGCTGTTGTTCAGCAGATAGCTGTGGCTCTTCTGTCTCGTCGGACGGCTGATCGTCGGTATGATCGGCCAGTACGAACTCCGCCATTGGCGGGGCGAGGTCGTCAGGCGTCCAGACTTTCCATGGCAGATCGTTAGACATAGGTATCCTCGCCGCTGCCGATCACCATCTCGCCGGTTTCGGCCAGACGACGTACGATAAGCAGAATCGCTTTCTGTTCGTTTTCCACCTGCGACAAACGTACCGGACCGCGGTTGGCAAGGTCGTCGCGCAGGATATCGGCGGCACGCTGCGACATGTTGCGCAGGAACTTCTCGCGCAATGGTTGCTCGGCACCTTTCAGGGCTATCAGCAGCGATTCGGAATCCACTTCCTGCAACAGACGCTGGATGCTGCGATCGTCGACATCCACCAGATTTTCGAACAGGAACATCTCGTCGATAATTTTCTGCGCCAGCTCGCCGTCGAATTCGCGCACTGCGGTAATAACCGCTTCTTCCTGCTGCGTCTTCATCAGGTTGATAATTTCTGCTGCTGTTCTCACGCCGCCCATTTTGCTGCGCTTGAGGTTCTGACCGTCGAGCAATCCGTTCAGCACTTCGGTCAGTTCTGCCAGCGCGGCAGGCTGTACGCCGCCGAAAGTAGCAATACGCAGCATGACATCGTGGCGTAAACGCTCGTCGAACAGCGCCAGAATATCGGCCGCCTGGCCTCGTTTGAGGTGCACCAGAATGGTAGCGATAATCTGCGGGTGCTCGTCGCGAATAAGATCGGCGGCGCTCTGTGGCTCCATAAAGTTGAGCGTTTCAATGCCGCTGGTGGTATCGCGAGTTTCCAGAATGTCTTCCAGCAGGCTGGAGGCACGTTCTTCGCCCAACGCTTTTACCAGCACGGAACGCAGGTATTCGTTGGCGTTGATGTTCAGTGCGGCAAACTGCTCGGCTTCTTGTTCAAATTCGGCCAGAACCTCCGTCAACTGCTTGTTGGAAATCTGACGCACGTTAGCCATTGCCGTACTGAGGGTCTGCACTTCGCGCGTGGAAAGGTGCTTAAAGACCTCCGCCGCGCGATCTTCGCCAATGGTCATCAATAAGATGACGCTTTTATCGGTGCCGCTAAGATTACTCATGTTCGTTATTTATCCACTGGCGAATGACCAGCGCCACGACGCGCGGATCGTTATCAGACATTTCACGGATACGCTGGCTCATGACTTCAGCACCCAGACGCTGGTTGTTACGGCGCTGCTGGGTCTGCTCGTCTTTGCTGAGGCGAACTTCAACCGCTTCTTCCGTTTCCTGGCGAATGCGTGTTTGTTCTTGAGCGGCTTTGACCTCTTCGCTGCGACGCATCAACTGCGGACGCACCGCTTTACGCCACAGGATCCAGGCCACCAGCAGAACCAATAACCAACGACCGGCTACCATCAGCTGTTCAATAAAGGACTGCTGTTGCCAGAACGGAAGCTCTCCACCCGTGTCATCACTTGCGGTGAAGGGTGAGTTCACGACATTCAGGGTATCGCCGCGTTTTTCAGAGAAGCCCATGGCCTCGCGGGTCAGGTCCTCAATTTGTTTCATTTGGTCAGCGGTTAATGGTAGCGGTTTACCATCCGGTAACGTTTTATAGTTGACCACTACCGCCACCGACAGGCGCTGTACATCACCCACATTCATCTTGGTGTGACGAATGGTACGATCAACTTCATAGTTGCTGGTTTCATTACGCTGCGTGCTGCGCGGGCCGGTATTGGCGTTATTCGCCGTTTGCGTGGTTTGCGCATTCTGCTGATTTGCCGGGGGCGTATTAATCGGGGCCGTATTCGCTGGCGCGGGCTGGTTAGACAGTGCGCCCGGAACACCGCCAGGCGCTCCGCTTCCTATCTGCTCGCTCACGTTAAGCTGGCGTGAACGCAGTACAGCCTGTGAATCGTCGCCATTTGGGCTGTACTTCTCTTCGGTTTGCTCTTTGTTGGCGAAATCCAGCTGTGCAGTAACCTGCGCATGTACGTTGCCGTTACCGACAATTGGCGACAGGATTGATTCAATACGACGCTGAACGCGACCTTCAACATCGCTGGCATATTTCAGTTGCGCATCGTTCAGGTCGCGGCTGCTGGTGTTCGACTGGGTTAACAGATGTCCTGCCTGATCGACCAGCGTCACGTTGCCCGGCGGCAAGCCTGCGACAGCGCTGGAGACCAGATGCGTTACCGCGCTAATCTGACCTTCGTCCAGTGCTCGACCCGGTTCCAGGTTTACCGTGACGGAGGCAGAAGGGGCCTTTTGTTCACGTACGAACAGTGACGGCTTGGGCATCGCAAGATGGACACGGGCGCGTTTTACCGGTCCCAGTGTTTCAATGGTGCGGGCTAATTCACCTTCCAGCGCTCGCTGGTAATTGACCTGCTCGCTAAACTGGCTGATACCAAACTTTTCCTGGTCCAGTAACTCAAAGCCCACCGCGCCACCTTTCGGTAGCCCTTGCTGTGCCAGACGTAAACGCAGTTCGTGAACTTTATCTGCAGGGACTTCAATGGCACCGCTTCCCTCAGTGAAACGATAAGGAACGTTCATCTGCGTCAGCTGCGTGACAATCGCGCCACCGTCCTGATCGGATAGGTTGCTGAACAGTGTGCGGTAGTCAGGTGTTTTGGCCCACAGGACCATCGCAACGATGATAGCGACGGCAGCGGCACCTGCCACAATCAGAGGGATTTTGGGATTCGCGCGCAGGCGATTTAACCACTCGAGAGGTTTCAGTTGGGTTGCAGTCGATGCTGTCGCACTCATCTCGCACCTCGTGGCTTATCGTGGACGGCGTTTTTTGCAAAGTGGAACAAGACTCACTCCCGGGTCAGCAAACTCGAAAAATTGACGGTCTCATTATTTGCGGTTTCGAATTTTTCTATGCGTTAAAAACCGAGGTTTTTTATCGTTATTTAGCGCCTTTATCTTATTGACGAACTGGTAATCTCTGCTAAGTAAAAAATCATCCAGGGGATCAGAATGTCGGCAATACAGGGGATTGAAGGGGTTATCAGCCAGCTACAGGCCACGGCGATGTCAGCAAAAATGCAGGATGTGCAGCCACAATCGACCGTGAGTTTTGCCGGACAGCTGCACGCGGCATTGGACAGAATCAGCGAGGTGCAAACCGCCTCTCGCGTTCAGGCTGAAAAATTTACCCTGGGTGAGCCAGGCATTGCGCTAAATGACGTGATGACCGATATGCAGAAAGCGTCGGTTTCGATGCAGATGGGCATTCAGGTGCGTAACAAACTGGTATCAGCCTACCAGGAAGTGATGTCGATGCAGGTGTAGGTGTAACGTGCAAAGCATGTTTGCCGGATAAGCGCAGCGCTATCCGGCCTACACTTATTTTTGAATCAGATAGCGAATAGTTGGCCCATCCTGCTGAATATCCAGCACCGTATACCCATGGTTACGCGCATCCAGCGGAATATTGTTGATTGACTGCGGGCAATCGCTGACCACTTCCAAAATTTCACCTTTCTTCAATTGCGGCATCGCTTCCAGCGTGGCAACAGCCGGGTAGGGACACGGTTCACCGACCATGTCGAGGCGATAATCAGGGACGATATTTTTCATGCGGATTCCTTAGCAGGCGTCAGCCCGGCGCGGCGGAAGAAACGTTTTTCCCAACCGATGATGAGCATCAATGCGATAAACAACAGCAGATAAGTCACCAGTAGCCCGCCGAGCGGCCCAAAGGTGTCGAGCAGATTCACTTTATCCCAGCGAGTGGCCAGGGCAGGGGCAAAGTCATCCCAGTAGTACGCCAGAATGGTCGAACCGATAACGTTACCCAGTCCCACCCACCAGTAATGTACCTGGCCCTCAACCGCACGGTACATCCAGCCGGTCTCACACCCGCCCGCCAGCACGATACCGAAACCAAACAGTAAGCCGCCGATCACTGCATTTGGACCGGCCCACATAATCTTCGGCTCAACGCCCAGTTGTACATAACTAAAGATACCGATGGCGCTCACCGCCATGCCGAAGATGATGGCTTTTGCCATATGGGTACGCCCGGAAATCCACAGATCGCGGAAGGCTGAGGTAAAGCAGATTTGCGCCCGTTCAATCAGCAGGCCGAACCCAACGCCAAACAACATGGCCAGACCCAGCTTCGGCTTGTCCATTGCGGTCAGTAGCGCCCAACCGATCATGCCGATAAATACCAGCATACCGAGGCGGAAACGACGACGTGCTTGTTCCGGTTTTTGCGTCAGCGGGGAAGCGGCGGACACTTTCTGCATTTTGACCGGAATACGAAACATTGGCAGCAGGGTAAAGCGGGCGCCAAACCATGAGCCCATTGCCGTCGCCAGCGCGAAGAACCAGGCATGCAGCGAGAACTGTGGAATGCCGGTAAAAAACGCGGCCAGGTTACAGCCCATTGCCAGACGGGCGCCGAAACCGGCGATCATCCCGCCGACCACCGCCTGCAGAATACGGATCCGACTGCGTGGCATGCGTAATTTGACGTTGTTGGCCCACAGTGCGGCAGCGAAACAGCCACCGAACATACCGAGGATCATCATCCCGTCGATACGGGTCAGGGGCGAGCCTTCGAGGTGGATCAGTTTATAGTATCCCCACTCTTCGGCGTGCACGCCAAACAGTTGCAGGATTTGCCCACCCCAGCGGGTAAATTCGCCGGTAACGGCCCAGAAGGTTCCCGTAATGCCGAAATAATAAGTGGAGAGAATACCCGCTGCGATAACCGCAGGGGCGGGGGCCCAAAATTTAATTAACCAGGCCTGTTTGAAGTGTTGCCATGACATGCGTTGTGCCTCTGAACTCAGAAGGTATGTAACAAGAAGCGTGGATATTACACCTGTCAGAATTTTTGACTATGAGTAATAAGAGGTAATACCGTCTGGATCAATCTTTCTCCGGGCTGCCGAAAGGCTGGCGACATCAGGGCTTTAATGCCACAATCCCCTTTTCTTCGCATGCAGGATGAATGATGAAAAAATTAGCAATCGTTGGTGCATTGTTGGTGCTTGCCGGCTGCGCCGAGGTACAAAATTATAATGACGTGGTGAAAACACCAGCCCCTGCCGGTCTGGCAGGTTACTGGCAGTCGAAAGGTCCGCAGCGCGCGCTGGTGAGTCCGGAAGCGATCGCCAGTCTGATTGTCACCAAAGAGGGGGATACGCTGGATTGCCGCCAGTGGCAGCGAGTGATTGCTGTCCCCGGAAAATTGACCATGCTCTCTGGTGATCTCACCAACGTGACGGTGAAACGCGAGCTGTATGAAATTGATCGCGATGGCAATACGCTGGATTATGACGGTATGACGCTGCAACGGGTAGATCGCCCGACGCTGGAGTGTGCCGAGGTGTTAAAGAAAACGCCGTTAGCCACATCGCTGCCATAAGCGTTGCGCCCCGGTAGCCTGTCGCCACCGGGGTTAAGTGCTACAACACGTCTTCAATCACCCACACGCTGACGCTGCCGCCATCACAGAAAAACGTCGCCACGCCGTTTTCATCGGTCACTACGCTTTCTTCACGATTCCCCAGATAATCACGCCAGGTTTTATTGCCGTAATTTGTGCCAAGCGCGATGCTCTTTTCACCGTCATCGCCATTGGACAGCACGACGACGCACCCGAGGTCATCGTCCGTACCACTGCGACTAAAGGCGATACAGTTTGGATGATCAAAATAGAGCGTCTGTACGCCGTGGGCGAAGCGTTGGCGGGCCAGGATCAATTCATCAAGTTGTTCAATAATCGGCATATCGATGGTGTAGGTTTCGCCATCACCGCCAGTATCTTCATAATGTGCACCGTAGAGATCGGGATAGAATACCGACGGCACGCCGTTTTCGCGCAGCAGGATCAGCGCGTAGGCCAGCGGCTTAAACCATGCCTCGACCGGGGCTTCCAGCGCCTGTAACGGCTGGGTGTCATGGTTCGCAACCAGCGTCACCGCATGAAAGGGATCGGCCTCCACCAGCGTATCGGTGAAAATCTGGCTCATGTCATAATCGCGCCCCTGGCGGGATGCTTCGTGAAACTTCATTTGCAAAGGGGCATCAAACAGCATGGTTTTCCCCTCGACCTGGTTAATATAGGTTTGCAGTTTATCGACCTCATGGGACCAGTATTCCGCCACGATAAACAGCGGCTTCGGGGCGACTTCCTGGACGTGCTCGATCCACTCTTTATAGAACCATGCCGGGATGTGTTTGACGGCATCCAGGCGAAAACCATCGCAATGGGTTTGATCCATCACCCAGCGAGCCCAGTATTTGAGCTCTTCGGTGACGGCATGATTGCGAAAATCGATATTTTCGCCCATCAGGTAGTCAAAGTTGCCCAGTTCGTCATCGACCTGATCGTTCCAGCCTTCGCCGGTATAATCATTAACGATCTTAAAAATGCCGTCCTCGGTGGGATTTTCAATATGATCGATGCCGCTGAAGCATTTGTAATCCCAAATGAATTGAGAGTACTGACCCGCACGGGCGGGGAACGTGTAGCGGGTCCAGGCCTCGCATTCGACGATCTCATCGTCAATCTGCGTGCGGTCATCGGCGTTGACGCGCTGAACCTGAATGTGCTCTTTCTCATCGGCGCCCATTTTATGGTTGACCACCACATCCAGCAGTACCGCGATATCGTTGTGCTTTAACGCGTCGATTGCCGCCAGTAACTGATTTTTATCGCCGTATTTGGTGGCAATAGTGCCTTTCTGGTCGAATTCGCCTAAATCAAACAGATCGTAGGAGTCATAGCCAACGGAGTACCCGCCGGACGCACCTTTATGGGCGGGAGGCAGCCATACCATATTGATGCCGATATCGTTAAGTCCATCCGCGCGTGCGGCGAGTTCTGGCCAGAGCTGGCCGCCATCAGGGTAATACCAGTGGAAGTACTGCAATAGGGTGGGATTTTTCATCTTCCGTGCTCCAGAAGCCGTTTGGCCGACCTCTGGAGTATGGAAGATTATTCAGACGTAACGGGAAATTATTGTGGGGCAGTTGGGGCATCCGGAACCAGCAACATACCGGAAAGCCGGCCGTAGGCGTTATTTAGCGTCTTCTGGCGGGTTGACTGACCGATCAGTGTGCTGAGTTCATCCAGACGCTGCTGCAGTAATGCTTTGAGCAACTGTTCGTTATCCAGCGTCTGTTTAATATACCCGGCAATCAAATCCTGAACGCTTCGCGTAATGCCTGATGGAGTTTGTTCTTCCATGACCACTTCAATACTTTGCAGATAGGTAACTTCCTGTTCCAGTAAAAGGTCCCATTCACCTCGCTGTGCCAGTTCCAGCAGCGAGTGACTGAGCAGCGCAATGCGCTGCCAACGGTTGATAAACTCCACGGCTGAGGTCATTAACGGGACTCCTGGGACGACGCTTTTGGTGAGATCTGTTTCCAGGCATCCGCAATGTTTCCGAGTAACCCTTCGACTTCTTCAATCGCCTGACAATCATTACGCAAATTCGCTTGCAGCAGACGGCGGATCATATAGTCATACAGCGATGACAGATTAGTGGCGATTTCACCACCATTTTCCTGATCCAGGCCCGCTTTAAGACCATTATCAATAATGTTAATGGCTTTGCTGAGGGCTTCACCCTTGGCGACAATATCGCCCTGTTGCATAAACAGGCGAGCGCGCACCAGGGCGCTGTTCGCGCCATCAAACAACATTTCGATCAACTGATGCGGGTTGGCGCTCATTACGGCGCTCTCCACACTGACCTGTGCATAGGCTTTGGTACCGCTCGCGGTATACATGCTTACCTCGTGTTATCAGGATTTATTCATCGCAGTAAATTGCTGACCCAGATAGGTACTGGTGTTATTCAGCTTGCTCATCATGCTATCCAGCTGGGTAAACTGGGCGGTGTAACGCGCAACCATGTCGTCGATACTGGCGCTCACGGACAAGTACTGTTTGGTCAGTTTTTTCAGCGTGGTATTAATCGTGTCTTGCGCATTGTCGATAATGCCGTCATCAGCCAGATAACTTTTCACTTCAGCGGCAATCTTGGTAGTAATACCGGTTTCTTTACCGTCGCCCGCCAACAGTTCACGTACTGAAGCGGTGTTTTCATCCAGCGCTTTTTTCAGCTTGGTATCATCGATGGTCATCTTGCCGGTTTTGCCATCTTGTTTGATGCCAATTTCATTCAGTGTCTTAAAGGCACCTTCGCTACCGGAGTTAGCAAACTGTGCGCGAATACCGGTCTGAATGGTACGTACCACGCTATCGCCCACCAGCGCGCCGTTATCTTTATCCTGACCTTCAGCCCCGGCATCAACCGCTTTATACTTGGTCAGCGTATTGAAGGTATCAATCAGCGAGTTATAAGCATCAACCCAGCCTTTAATGGCTTCTGTCGCTTTGTCATTGCTTTTGGTCACGGTCACGCGGGCATCAGTGACTTTTTTGGTCAGTTCCAGCGTGACGCCCTGCGGCGCATCGGTCACTTTGTTGCTCTGGCGCTCAATCGGGATCCCGTTCATGGTTAATTGTGCGTTTTGCGCGACTACACGTTCATCCATTTTACCGGTACCGGTTTTGCTGTCATAAGCCAGCAGATCGTTTAGCTTGCTGTCGCCGTCTACCGAGATGGTCATCTTGCTGTCCAGACCTTCGGCGGCGGTCAGTACCAGTTTAAACTCATTGTCATTCACCTTGACGATACTGGCAGAGATACCGCTATCGGAATCGTTGATCGCCTTACTGATATCATCCAGCGTGGTTTTGTCCTGCGGCAGTTTAATCTCCAGCGGCTCTTTGCGGCCTGGCTGCTCAATTTTGATGGTACGGGTGGCTGAACCGTCACCGAGAGCCTCTTTGTTTGAACCAACCGTTGCAGTACTTAAAGATTGTGCCTGCGCCAGCTGCGTAACGCTGATGGTATAAATACCCGGTGCCGCGCCGGCTTCCGTGGTGACTTTCAGATCTTCGGTACTGCTGGTCACATTACTGCTTCTGAACAGTTCCGGTTTATTTAATGCCGTATTGGCCGTCTGGAATTTTTCCAGCGCACTCTTTAACGTACCGTAGGCCGTCAGGCGGGCGGTATTATCGCTTTGTTGCTGAGTAATTGGATTTAAACGTTTTTTCTCAGCAATAGTCAGGTTGTTTAGCAATGTATCCAGTGGTAAGCCTGAGCCTACGCCCAATGATGTAAATGAAGCCATGCCCGATTCCTTGTGATTGCAAACAATTGTTATGCGGGTTATCGGCAGTCTGCGCGCAAAGTTTAATGATAGTTTGGTGAAAATAATGCGCAGAATAGTGGTGCATATAGAGGGTATTTCGCGGGCTAAGAAAAAAAACGACGGAAACTAAAAATTTTCTAAAGTTCGAATTTAAGGTGCCGATACATGGGTTACGGTCAGAAACCGTGGGCAACAGCCCAATAACATCGAGTTGTAATTGATAAGGAAAAGATCATGGCACAAGTCATCAATACAAACAGCCTGTCGCTGTTGACCCAAAACAACCTGAACAAATCTCAGTCCGCTCTGGGCTCTGCTATCGAACGTCTGTCCTCTGGTCTGCGCATCAATAGCGCGAAAGACGATGCTGCTGGCCAGGCGATCGCTAACCGCTTCACTTCTAACATCAAAGGCCTGACTCAGGCATCCCGTAACGCTAACGACGGTATCTCTGTTGCCCAGACTGCTGAAGGCGCGCTGTCTGAAATCAATAACAACCTGCAGCGTGTTCGTGAACTTTCCGTGCAGGCAGCAAATGGTTCTAACTCTGATTCTGACTTGTCTTCAATTCAGGACGAAATTAATCAGCGTTTACAAGAGATCGATCGCGTATCTCAGCAGACTGATTTTAACGGCAAGAAAGTATTAAATCAGGCTGGGAGCTTAACAATACAAGTCGGTGCTAATGACAATGAAACTATTACTATTGATTTGAAAAAAATCGATAGCACAACCCTAGGTTTAGCAGATCTGAATATCTCTAACAGTGGGACCTCAATAAAAATGGGCGATACTATTAATGTTCGTTACTCGCCTTCTAAAACTGCAGATTTTTCAGATGTAAATACTGGGGTTGGCGAAGTTGATTTCGCAGCTTTAGCAGCGGCAGATGCCACGAATGTTAAGTTAGTTCAAGACAAATCAGGTAAGTATTACGCTTCCGGGGATAAAGGCGCTACATACTATGCTGCATCAGTTGATAATAAAACGGGTAAGGTCACTATTGATAGTCGAAATCCAAAGGCTGACACTACAGGATTAACTCTTACTGATGTTGCCGAAATTGGCAAAAATGTGACCTCAAGTACGACTACACTGACACCGAATCAATCCTTGGTTAGTTATAAAGATCAATCAGGTAATGCAGCATACGCTGTCAAAACTGTAGATACTAACGGTGCTTCAACTTATGTAAATGCAGTTATTTCTGATACTGGTGTGGTTACGGCTGGAAGCAATACTCTCAATTTGGGAACTACAGATCCTTTGAAGAAAATTGATGATGCATTATCTGACGTTGATCAGTTCCGTAGCTCCCTGGGTGCGATTCAAAACCGTTTTGAATCTGCAATCACCAACCTGGGTAACACTGTGAACAACCTGTCTTCTGCTCGTAGCCGTATTGAAGACTCCGACTACGCGACCGAAGTGTCTAACATGTCTCGTGCGCAGATCCTGCAGCAGGCGGGCACCTCTGTTCTGGCACAGGCTAACCAGACCACGCAAAACGTCCTCTCTTTACTGCGTTAATCCACCGATTGGGTTACTCAGTCATTAGAGACAATAAAGGCAGCGAAAGCTGCCTTTTTTCTATACTGGAGTCTGAAAAATGCAAGAAATTACCGTTACTGAACCCCATTTTGTGACTACGTTTCAGTGCACTGGCACGCAATGTCGCGATCATTGCTGTAAAGGCTGGAATATACATCTGGATAAGGCAACGGTGAATAAGTATGTCTCCAGTAAAAATGAGAATATTAGAAATATTGCTAAAGAGAATATTATTCTGCTTAAGAAAGATATTATGCAGTGGGGGATGATTAAACTTGCGGATAACACAGGGAACTGCCCATACCTCACTGAAGAGAGTCTGTGCCAGGTACAAAAAACGCTCGGGGTCCAGGCGTTAAGTCCGATTTGTCAGGCATTCCCGCGTGTTGAGCGCACTTATAAAAATGATGTGAGAAAATCGCTAAATTTATCCTGCCCTGAGGTTGCTAGCATTGTATTAACAGACCCGAATGCGATGATGTTAAATGAAAAAAGCATCGTTAAACCGCAGGCTAATGCTAAACCCGCGCTTACACCACAGCAGAAATTGTTGAATCTTTTTTGTTTAAGTCTTGTTGATCAGGCTGGGCGTGATATCAACGCCGGACTTTATGCGCTGATTAAGTTTACGCTATTTATCGAGAAATTTAAGGCGGTTGATAATACCGCATTGGCCGAGATTGAACCCGTTTATCATGCACTGTTGGCTCAACTTCAATCGGGCGAGTTAAGAAAAGAGTTGTCAGATTTCTCGGCGGATCGAAATATCAAATTATCCTTAGCGCTTTTGTTGCAAGATTATTTCCGCAGTATCGACGGGAGTCGAGCGAGTGGGGTGTTGAATTACTATATTCAGTGTTTACTGAGAACGTTAACTCAGGACGATATGCAGTCTGTAGATGAGGGGATCGCCAGACTAGAGGCGACCTGGCAGAAGGTTTACGAACAACAGGATGAGACTGGATTCGATCTTAAAAATCTTATTTTGTATAAGATTTGGGAAAACAATTTCCCTAATCAAAAGAACGTAGATCCGTTACGATCCTTATACATGATAGGCGTTGAATACTACTTCATCAAAATGTTGATCGCCGCAAGTGCCTACGAAAGAACATACCTTGAGGAAGAAGATGTGATCAATATCGTCTACAGCTTCCATTCGCGAAGCCAGCATAATCCTACCGTCCATGAGAATTTTCACAAGCACATCGAGACCGTCAGAACGGGTGATGACCTGTCGATGATTCATCTCTTGACATAATTTTACCAGGGATGCGTGAAAGCGCATCCCTGGCACGTTAACCATTTGATTTATGGTTGATTATTTTCTCTGCGAAATAACTCCATAACCTACATAAGTGAAATAACCCTTCTTTTATAGCCTTATTCCTCCGATAGAACCCCCTGCAGAAACGGATAATCATGCCGATAACTCATTTAACGCAGGGCTGTTTATCGTGAATTCACTGTATACCGCTGAAGGTGTAATGGATAAACACTCGCTGTGGCAGCGTTATGTACCGTTGGTGCGTCACGAAGCATTGCGCCTTCAGGTGCGCTTGCCGGCGAGCGTGGAACTGGATGACCTGCTACAAGCGGGCGGCATCGGGTTATTGAATGCAGTTGACCGATATGACGCTTTGCAAGGAACGGCATTTACCACTTACGCAGTGCAGCGTATTCGTGGGGCTATGCTGGATGAACTACGCAGCCGGGACTGGGTGCCGCGTAGCGTTCGGCGCAATGCCCGCGAAGTGGCACAGGCGATGGGGCAACTGGAGCAGGAATTAGGGCGCAACGCGACGGAAACAGAAGTGGCGGAGCGTCTGGGGATCCCTGTACAAGAGTATCGTCAGATGTTGCTTGATACCAATAACAGCCAACTCTTCTCATACGACGAGTGGCGGGAAGAGCATGGCGATAGTATTGAGCTGGTGACAGAAGAGCATCAGCAAGAAAACCCGTTACAACAGCTTCTTGAGGGGAACCTCCGTCAGCGCGTGATGGATGCGATCGACGCATTGCCGGAGCGCGAGAAGCTGGTATTGACGCTGTACTATCAGGAAGAGCTGAATCTGAAAGAGATTGGTGCTGTTCTGGAAGTCGGTGAATCACGGGTCAGTCAGTTGCACAGCCAGGCCATCAAACGTCTACGCACCAAGCTGGGTAAGCTATAAGGGGTAATCTTTGCCCCTGAACAATGCCGCATAACGTATTGACTACCAGGAGTTCTCATGACGGTGCAGCAATCAAAAAGACGGCCACTAAGCCGCTACCTCAAAGATTTCAAACACAGCCAGACGCATTGCGCCCATTGCTTTAAGTTGCTCGACAGGATCACGCTGGTTCGCCGCGGGCAGATTGTGAATAAGATAGCCATCTCCCGCCTGGACACGTTGCTTGATGATGCTGAATGGGCGCAAGAGAAAAAAGAGTGGGTGGCGTTGTGCCGTTTCTGCGGTGATTTGCATTGCAAAGAGCAAAGCGACTTCTTTGACATTATCGGCTTTAAACAATTTTTGTTTGAGCAAACCGAAATGAGCCACGGTACGGTGCGCGAATATGTTGTTCGCCTGCGTCGTCTTGGCAATCATCTGACCGAACAAAAAATTTCCCACGACCTGCTGCAGGAAGGGTTCCTCGACGAAAACCTCGCCCCGTGGCTGCCAGAAACCAGCACCAATAACTACCGCATTGCGCTACGTAAGTATGAGCAGTTTAAAGCCCATACACATATGGGGCATATGCAGAAATCCGCCTGGACAGCCAGTTCTGATATATATTAAAAACGAATAAGGTGTAACAGAGTCGTGTTTGTGAATTACGGCGAACGTTCTACACTACGCTCATACACACGTCATCCTTCAAGCTGTCTCTGCGTTGGCGCCCCAGTCACTTACTCTGGTAAGCTCCTGGGGACTTACTCGCTTGCCGCCTTGATACAACTCGAATGATTTTGTGGATAAATAGCAGTCACTAATGACAATATTCGGGGTAACTATGAAATTAGCACTTCTGGGACGTCAGGCGCTGATGGGTGTAATGGCTGTTGCACTTGTCGCGGGTATGAGCGCAAAAACATTTGCGGACGAAGGTCTGCTAAATAAAGTGAAAGAGCGCGGCACGCTGCTGGTGGGGCTGGAAGGGACTTATCCCCCGTTTAGTTTCCAGGGTGACGACGGCAAACTGACCGGTTTTGAAGTGGAATTTGCCGAGGAGCTGGCTAAACATCTGGGTGTGAAAGCCTCGCTCAAGCCGACCAAATGGGACGGTATGCTGGCGTCGTTAGATTCCAAACGTATCGATGTGGTGATAAACCAGGTAACCATTTCTGACGAACGTAAGAAGAAATACGATTTCTCTACCCCGTATACGGTTTCTGGTATCCAGGCGCTGGTGAAGAAAGGTAACGAAGGCGTGATTAAGACCGCCGCGGACCTGAAAGGTAAAAAAGTCGGTGTTGGTCTGGGGACCAACTACGAAGAGTGGCTGCGTCAGAACGTACAGGGCGTAGATATTCGTACCTATGATGATGACCCGACCAAATACCAGGATCTGCGCGTAGGCCGTATCGATGCCATTCTGGTTGACCGTCTGGCCGCGTTGGATCTGGTGAAGAAAACCAAAGACACACTGGCCGTGACCGGTGAAGCTTTCTCCCGCCAGGAATCTGGTGTGGCGCTGCGTAAAGGCAATGAAGATCTGCTGAAAGCTGTGGATGCAGCCATTGCCGAGATGCAAAAAGACGGTACGCTGAAAGCCCTGTCCGAAAAATGGTTTGGAGCGGATGTGACGAAATAATCATCATCCGGATAAAAAAGGCGCCTTTAACAGCGCCTTTTTTTATTCCATTGCGCCTGAACGTGCATAATAAAAAGAACATCACAACAACTTCTACTCTCAGGCTTTTGGGCTGCTTGTTGCCCACAAGATGATGAGTAAACACCGGAGGCTCTATGCCACTGCATAACTTAACGCGCTTTCCCCGTCTGGAATTTATTGGTGCGCCAACGCCGCTCGAATATCTCCCGCGTTTCTCTGATTATCTCGGCCGCGATATTTTTATTAAACGCGATGACGTCACGCCGATGGCGATGGGCGGTAATAAACTGCGCAAACTGGAATTTCTGGCGGCGGACGCGCTGCGTGAAGGCGCAGACACATTGATCACCGCAGGGGCTATCCAGTCGAACCACGTGCGTCAGACGGCGGCGGTCGCGGCGAAGCTGGGGCTTCACTGTGTGGCGCTGTTAGAAAACCCGATAGGCACGACTGCGGAAAATTATCTCAGTAACGGTAACCGCCTGTTGCTGGATCTGTTCAATACCCAGATTGAAATGTGTGATGCGCTGACCGATCCGAATGCACAGCTTCTGGAACTGGCGACACGGATTGAAGCGCAGGGGTTCCGCCCGTATGTGATCCCGGTTGGCGGTTCTAACGCGTTGGGCGCATTGGGTTATGTCGAAAGTGCGCTGGAAATTGCTCAGCAATGTGAAGGTGCAGTAGAACTTTCATCCGTCGTGGTGGCGTCGGGCAGCGCAGGAACGCACGCCGGGTTGGCAGTAGGGCTGGAACAATTGATGCCGAACGTTGAGCTTATCGGTGTCACCGTTTCACGCAGCGTTGCTGACCAAAAACCAAAAGTCGTTGCGCTTCAGCAGGCGATTGCCAGTGAGCTGGAACTGACCGCGGCGGCAGATATTTTACTGTGGGATGATTATTTTGCGCCGGGTTACGGTACGCCAAATGAAGAAGGCATGGAGGCAGTAAAACTGTTGGCATGTCTGGAAGGCATCTTGTTGGACCCGGTGTATACCGGTAAAGCGATGGCAGGCCTGATTGACGGTATCAGCCAGAAACGCTTTAAAGATGAAGGGCCAATCCTCTTTATTCATACCGGTGGGGCACCTGCGTTATTTGCCTACCATCCACATGTATGACAACCAGGTAGAAAAATACTAATGCAAGAAAGTATCCAATTGGTCATTGATTCGCTGCCGTATCTGCTGAAAGGGGCGGTATTTACGCTCCAACTGAGTATCGGCGGGATGTTTTTTGGCCTGGTGCTGGGGTTCATCCTGGCGCTAATGCGTTTGTCATCACTGTTACCTGTGCGCTGGCTGGCGCGCTTTTATATCTCTATCTTTCGCGGCACGCCGTTAATTGCCCAGCTGTTTATGATCTACTACGGTCTGCCGCAGTTTGGTATTGAGCTGGACCCGATTCCGGCTGCAATGATCGGTCTGTCGCTGAATACTGCGGCTTACGCGGCAGAAACGCTGCGTGCGGCCATCTCCTCCATTGACAAAGGGCAGTGGGAAGCTGGGGCGAGTATCGGTATGACACCGTGGCAGACGATGCGCAGGGCGATTCTACCGCAGGCGGCACGCGTGGCATTGCCGCCGCTGAGCAACAGTTTTATCAGTCTGGTGAAAGACACATCACTGGCCGCGACCATCCAGGTACCGGAACTGTTCCGCCAGGCGCAGCTGATTACTTCACGTACGCTTGAGGTGTTTACCATGTATCTGGCGGCCTCGCTGATTTACTGGGTCATGGCGACGGTGCTTTCTGCGCTGCAGAACTATTTTGAAGAACAGCTCAACCGCCAGGAGAGAGATCCGAAATGAGTGCTATTGAAGTCAGAAACCTGGTGAAAAAATTTCACGGGCAAACGGTACTGCACGGCATTGATCTGGACGTTAAGCCTGGTGAAGTTGTGGCGATTATTGGGCCGAGCGGTTCAGGCAAAACTACGTTGCTGCGCAGTATTAATTTGCTGGAACAACCAGAGGCGGGCACCATCAAGGTCGGAGACATTACCATTGATACCGCACGTTCCTTAAGCCAGCAGAAAGGACTGATTCGCCAGTTGCGCCAGCATGTGGGGTTTGTGTTCCAGAACTTTAATTTATTTCCACATCGCACAGTACTGGAAAACATTATTGAAGGTCCGGTCATTGTGAAGGGAGAACCGAAGGCGGAAGCGACAGCGCGCGCGCGTGAACTTCTGGCAAAGGTTGGGCTTGCGGGTAAAGAGAGCAGCTATCCACGGCGGTTATCCGGCGGTCAGCAGCAGCGTGTCGCCATTGCCCGGGCGCTGGCTATGCGTCCGGAAGTGATTCTTTTTGATGAACCTACCTCCGCACTTGACCCTGAACTGGTTGGCGAAGTACTTAATACAATTCGTCAGCTGGCGCAGGAAAAACGCACCATGGTCATTGTGACACATGAAATGAGCTTTGCGCGTGACGTTGCTGACCGGGCGATATTTATGGATCAGGGCAAGATAGTGGAACAGGGGCCTGCAAAATCCTTATTTACTCATCCGCAGCAACCGCGGACCCGCCAGTTTCTTGAAAAGTTCCTGATGCAATAAAAGGTTAGAGAGCACTCATCGAAATAGTTTTTTGGCGAGTGCTCATTGCATAACTATTTATAATTACTGCTTTATTATTATTGCTTCATCCTGCCAGCATTGTGGGCTGTTACGTTACACTCAAGTAATTTCTTATTTGTCCGATAATTTGCATATATAAAATACATTTATGTGTTAGCTTGTTTCATACATTTGGATGATTATCAATCTCAGGGGCATTACCACTTAGTATGCAGGATCATGATTTCTTCACCTGGCGACGGAGCATGCTGTTACGCTTTCAGGAAATGGCGGCGGCAGAGGATGTCTATAACGAATTACAACATCAGACGCAGCACTTAGAGTTCGACTTTTATGCGCTCTGTGTCCGTCACCCCGTACCCTTTACCCGACCTAAAACGGTACTTCATACGACGTATCCCAAAGCATGGGTCGCACATTATCAATCAGAAAATTATTTCGCTATCGATCCGGTACTGAAACCCGAAAACTTCAGTCAGGGCCACTTACCGTGGGATGATACCTTGTTCCGTGACGCACAGCCGTTGTGGGACGCCGCGCGTAATCACGGTCTGCGCAAGGGGATGACGCAGTGCTTGATGTTGCCAAACCGGGCACTAGGCTTTTTGTCTGTGTCTCGCGCAAGTTTACGTAATGGCCGCTTTGCGCAGGATGAAGTCGAGCTCAGGATGCAACTGCTGGTACGAGAAAGTCTGTCAGTACTTATGCGGCTGGAAGATGACATGGTCATGGCGCCGGAGATGCGTTTTAGTAAGCGCGAAAAAGAGATTCTGAAATGGACCGCTGAGGGGAAAACCTCTTCCGAGATAGCAATGATTCTGTCGATCTCTGAAAATACCGTTAACTTTCATCAGAAGAATATGCAGAAGAAGTTTAACGCGCCAAACAAAACACAGATTGCCTGTTATGCCGCCGCAACGGGGCTTATCTGAATAAAATGTCGTTCTGAGTGTCAGACGCAAAACCGGCTGAGAGCATCGCTGTCAGCCGGTTTCTTATCACTGACGATAGGCCTGTTTAATTTGTTTAACAGTGCTGGTAAATACCGCGGCCTGTGTTTCGTCCTCAATCAGCGCGATCTGTTTTTCCATTTTAAGAATCACGCGTCCTGCATCGGCTTGTCCCATTGCCTGCAGCATCAGCGTTAACATGGCCTTCAGGCAGGTGACTTCATTAGCCAGTTCTTGATTATTCTCAGCAGTGGAAAAATCAGGCGTACTCATTTATTTTCCTCGTTATGTTTCAATGAAAAAGTGCGATGGCAAACGTCAAGGCGGCGGAGTATACCATAAGCTCGGCTAAAAATATCTGAGGTTGTTTTTTGCGCAAACAAAACCCAATGAGATTAAAATAAACAAGATGTTGCAGTGCATATATTTTCTCCACTCTTTGTTTATTCCGAGTATTTTACTCGTTAATTATTGTTACAAGCTTACCTTCCTATTTAGCATTCGGCGTAAGAATATGAATTTTTTGTCACTATTCTGAAACAGCTATGCAGATATAACCGCTGGCAAAAGCCCTTCAGCCATGAAAGTTTCCACGGTTCGTACAATCTAATTTCCAAAAACGAGAGCAAAATCGAAAGTCGGGTGTTTTTTAGATTTCAAAGTTGAGATAAAACCCGTTAACATAGGACCGATTAACTATCGGTAGCGTTATCCCTATTCTGGAGATATTCCTTTGATCAACGTTTTTCTTGTTGATGACCACGAACTGGTGCGCGCAGGGATACGACGCATTCTGGAAGATATAAAAGGCATTAAAGTTGTCGGCGAGGCGTGCTGCGGCGAAGATGCGGTCAAATGGTGCCGCGCTAACGCCGTCGATGTTGTGCTGATGGACATGAATATGCCCGGTATTGGCGGTCTGGAGGCAACCCGCAAAATTGCGCGTTCCTCGGCTGACATTAAAGTGATCATGTTGACTGTTCATACCGAAAACCCGCTGCCGGCAAAAGTTATGCAGGCGGGAGCCGCGGGCTATCTCAGTAAGGGGGCAGCCCCTCAGGAAGTCGTGAGTGCGATTCGTTCGGTTTTTTCCGGACAGCGCTACATTGCTTCCGATATTGCTCAACAAATGGCGCTTAGCCAGATTGAGCCAGAGAAAACGGAAACCCCGTTTGCCAGTTTGTCTGAACGCGAGTTGCAGATTATGCTGATGATCACCAAAGGCCAGAAGGTCAATGAGATCTCAGAGCAACTGAATCTTAGTCCCAAAACAGTGAACAGCTATCGCTATCGAATGTTCAGTAAATTAAACATTCATGGTGATGTGGAGCTGACTCACCTGGCAATTCGCCATGGCCTGTGTAATGCGGAGACATTAACAAGCCTGTGACCGATCAGTTCGATGCTAAAGCGTTTCTGAAAACTGTGACCAGCCAGCCTGGCGTCTATCGTATGTACGATACCGCCGGGACGGTTATCTATGTCGGTAAAGCGAAAGACCTGAAAAAACGGCTCTCCAGCTATTTCCGCAGCAACCTCGCGTCGCGTAAAACCGAAGCGCTGGTGGCACAAATTCAGCAGATTGATGTCACGGTGACGCACACCGAAACTGAAGCATTATTGCTTGAGCACAATTACATCAAGCTGTATCAACCGCGCTATAACGTATTACTGCGCGATGATAAATCCTATCCCTTTATTTTCCTGAGTGGCGATACCCATCCGCGTCTGGCGACGCATCGCGGTGCGAAGCATGCTAAAGGTGAATACTTTGGACCATTTCCTAACGGTTATGCCGTCCGTGAAACACTGGCGCTGTTGCAGAAAATTTTCCCAATACGTCAGTGTGAAAATAGCGTTTATCGCAACCGTTCACGCCCCTGTTTGCAATATCAGATTGGCCGTTGCCTTGGGCCATGCGTCGCCGGCCTGGTGAGTGAAGAAGAGTACGCGCAGCAGGTTGACTATGTACGCCTGTTTTTATCCGGCAAAGACGATCAGGTGTTAACGCAACTGATCGCCCGGATGGAGAAGGCCAGTCAGAACCTTGAGTTTGAAGAGGCCGCGCGTATCCGCGACCAAATTCAGGCGGTTCGCCGCGTTACTGAAAAACAGTTTGTTTCCAATACTGGCGACGATCTGGATGTCATCGGCGTGGCATTTGATGCCGGGATGGCCTGCGTACATGTATTGTTCATTCGTCAGGGCAAAGTGTTAGGCAGTCGCAGCTATTTTCCTAAAGTGCCCGGGGGAACGGAGCTGGGCGAGGTGGTTGAAACCTTCGTTGGGCAGTTCTATTTACAGGGTAGCCAGGTGCGTACCTTGCCTGGTGAGATCCTGCTCGATTTCAATCTTAGCGATAAGACGCTGTTGGCTGACTCTTTGTCTGAGCTGGCCGGGAGGAAGATTAACGTCCAGACGAAGCCGCGAGGCGATCGCGCCCGATATCTGAAGCTGGCGCGTACTAATGCGGCTACGGCGTTAACCACCAAACTTTCCCAGCAGTCCACGATTACCCAACGTCTGACGGCGCTGGCATCCGTGCTGAAACTGCCTGCGGTGAAACGCATGGAGTGTTTTGACATTAGCCACACGATGGGCGAGCAGACCGTTGCCTCCTGCGTGGTTTTTGACGCTAACGGGCCGCTGCGCGCAGAGTATCGTCGCTATAACATTACGGGTATTACGCCGGGTGATGATTACGCGGCGATGAACCAGGTGCTACGTCGGCGTTACGGTAAGGCAATAGAAGAAAGTAAGATCCCGGATGTTATTTTGATCGACGGTGGTAAAGGCCAGCTAGGGCAGGCGAAAGCTGTTTTTGCTGAACTGGACGTGTCCTGGGATAAGCAGCACCCTCTGTTGCTGGGGGTGGCAAAAGGGGCAGATCGCAAAGCCGGCCTGGAAACTCTGTTCTTTGAACCGGAAGGTGAGGGGTTTAGCCTGCCGCCGGATTCCCCTGCGTTGCACGTGATTCAGCATATCCGCGATGAGTCTCACGATCACGCCATCAGTGGACACCGTAAAAAACGGGCGAAGGTGAAAAGCACCAGCACGCTGGAAACCATCGAAGGCGTTGGACCTAAGCGCCGACAAATGTTGCTGAAATATATGGGGGGTTTGCAAGGGCTTCGTAACGCCAGTGTCGAAGAAATTGCAAAAGTGCCGGGTATTTCGCAAGCTCTGGCAGAAAAGATCTTCTACTCGTTGAAACATTAGGCCCTCTGTAGCAACATAGGGGTAATTTCACTGACAACAGATAGTTATCCGTCATATGCAATTTAATATCCCTACATTGCTCACGCTGTTTCGCGTCATTCTGATCCCATTCTTTGTATTGGCGTTTTATCTGCCATTCACTTGGGCTCCCTTCGTTTGTGCGCTGATTTTCTGTATCGCAGCCGTTACCGACTGGTTTGACGGTTTTCTGGCGCGCCGCTGGAACCAAAGCACACGTTTCGGGGCGTTCCTCGATCCGGTGGCAGATAAGGTCCTGGTGGCTATCGCGATGGTGCTGGTGACGGAGCACTACCACAGCTGGTGGGTGACATTGCCTGCCGCCACGATGATCGCGCGTGAAATTATCATTTCAGCACTGCGTGAATGGATGGCAGAACTTGGCAAGCGTAGTAGCGTGGCGGTGTCGTGGATCGGTAAAGTCAAAACGACATCGCAAATGGCGGCACTGGCATGGCTGCTGTGGCGTCCAAATATCTGGGTAGAGTATGCCGGGATTGCACTTTTCTTTGTCGCCGCGATTCTGACTTTATGGTCAATGTTCCAGTATTTGAGCGCTGCACGGGGAGATTTGCTTGATCAGTGATCGTTTCGCCGCAAATTTCAGCAAACGATCGTCAGTGGTGAAAAATATCGTTGACTCATTGCGTCAGGTAAGTAGAATGCAACGCATCGAACGGCAGCACTGATTGCCAGACGATAACAAAATCAAGTGATTAACAAAGTTACTTGGTGATGCGGGAATAGCTCAGTTGGTAGAGCACGACCTTGCCAAGGTCGGGGTCGCGAGTTCGAGTCTCGTTTCCCGCTCCAAATTTAAAACATCGGCATTTGCGGATGTTTGGCTGAAAGCCAGAAGATTTTGGCGCGTTAGCAAAGCGGTTATGTAGCGGATTGCAAATCCGTCTAGTCCGGTTCGACTCCGGAACGCGCCTCCAATTTCTTCCCGAGCCCGGATGGTGGAATCGGTAGACACAAGGGATTTAAAATCCCTCGGCGTTCGCGCTGTGTGGGTTCAAGTCCCACTCCGGGTACCATGGGAAAGAATAGAATAATCAAAGCAATAAGCAGTGTCGTGAAACCACCTACGGGTGGTTTTTTTGTTTTTGTCGTTTGCCAGTGGCAGCAAAATGGCAGCAGCGTGGCAGCATATTTTTGTGTTTGTCTATTTTGCCTCTTGGCGGTTATCGAACGGGTTAAGTGCTACCGCAGCATCAAGGTGGTTTGGGGCAAAATGTGCATACCTCATTGTCATCATGATCGTGCTGTGCCCGAGAATTTGCTGTAACACCAAAATATTCCCACCTCGCATCATGAAGTGACTCGCGAATGTATGACGTAGTACATGGGTACGCTGTCCTTTGGGTAGCTCTATACCTGCGCGTGCGAGAGCTGCCTTAAAAGCCTCGTATGCGGGTGAGAAGAGGGCACCACGCTTTTTAGGGAGCATCGCCTGTAGTTGTTGTGAAATTGGCACTGTGCGGTTCTTCTTGCTTTTGGTTTGCGTAAACGTCAGACGACCAGGAAGGATTTGAGATTGCTTTAAGTCTTGAGCCTCGCTCCATCGTGCACCGGTCGCCAGACAAATTCGTACGATAATCCCTAAATCTTTATTTGCAGACTGGTCGCATGCTGCAAGCAATCGGTCAATTTCTTCCTCATACAGAAAAGCCAGCTCCTGATCACCTTCTTTGAACTGCCTGATTCCAGACAGCGGGTTATCTCCTTCCCATTCCCCCAGCCGCTTCATTTCCGAGAATACTGCATGCAGGTAAGACTGCTCGCGGTTTACTGTCGCTTCACTCAGCTTCTTCTTGCCTTTCTGATTCCATTCACCACTCAAACGCCGCTCCCGGTATACAGCGAAAGTGTTTTTATCAAAGTGAGAAGCCAATGGATCACCAAGACGTTCGCATATGGCTAGTAACTTCACCTTTCTCTCATCACCAGATGAGAGCGTTTTGCCGTGCATTTCATACCAACGCTCAACAAATGCAGAGAGCGTTACCGCACAGTCATTAATAGCCTGACTGGCGACGCTATTCATGGTGCGACGCTCATAGGAGAGTGCCTCACCTTTAGTTGCAAACTGTTTGCGTATACGCTTGCCATCGCGGCCATATGGGAAACACTGGCAGAGCCATTTGCCTGAGGGAAGTTTCCTTACTGTCATTTTTTAACCTGCTTATAAAATTTAGAAATCCCGACGCCGCCTTGATCATCATAGAGAAATTGCTTGAACACCGAGGACATTTGGCAGGTTTGTGCCTTGTCGAACAAGTCATTGAAGGATTTGGCGCTAGTGAATTTTCGCAGATCTGACAATGCCTGATCTCTTGTTTTGGATAATGTATAAATTGGTGATTTGAGCTGGGTTACGTTTTTAACACCGTTAGTGATACTAATTTCATTAACAGAGGAAGTGACAGTTACTTTATCTGCATCACTGAAAGCAAATGCCCGATAAGTGTTTGAGATAAGGGCTTTTTTAGCCAAGAGATCCTTTACTTCTGTGGACTCATTGGCAAATACTTCAGAGTACACATGAATTTTAAGGGGTTTGCGGCTAATTATCTCCAGATTCCCATCTTCTTCAGTGTAATCGCCAAATAATAAATTAAACTCTGATTCATCTTTTATCTTAGCAGGGCCATTTAAGCAGGTGAGTTCAGGCTGTGTCTGCCGTCGTTTTAAGACTTCCGCTGAAGATGAGAAAGAAGCAATCGCCAGTATGCATAGACAAAAAATAGATTTGCATTTCATGTTGTTCACCAATTTAATTAAAATTTAAAGAGCATGTAGCCAGCCAGCAGCCCAATAGCAAAAAGTAAAAAACATTCCTTTGGATTGGCGGTTACAAAATTGAAAAGTGTGACATTAGTCTTTTGTGGTGTTTCCAGTGGGCTTTCAATTTTCAACTGTTCAAGCCAGCGGGATGCTTCTTGGAGCTGACTCAGAGTGAGATGATTAAGACGGCCAGTACCAAAGTTGAAATGGCAATATCGCAACATTTTTTGCCGCACCGAGGATTCTTCGGTATTTTTTAATAGCAGATGGATGATCGCTCTTCGACTATCAGTTTCCTTGAGACGTTCAAGCATAGATTGCAAGAAACTTACGGCGGTGTGGTACTGGTTAACGGTCATGTCATCTATGCTGGAGACGCCAATTTCAGCATGTAATTTGTGCCAAACTTCGTAGGCTTCAACATTTACGCTCCCATCACAGATTGCAGCTACCAGTCTATTTAGTTCGATGCGCTGAGCCTTCACCATCGGGCGCTCATCCTTCTTTTCGGAAGGTATTGCAATGTTGATAGTGTGGCGCCCGTCAAATCTATCTATTTGAACGCGGTTTTCCGTGAAATCGCGTCCAGCTGTCCGGTTTTGATCTCCAGAGGAATTCACTTCCATACTGCTTCCCTATTTATTGTTTTCGTTGTAATCCCTGCCAGCCACTCGGTTGCCATTTCCTGACACATTTACTGAGTTTGAGACGGAGCTGCCAGCCGTTAAGGCTGCAAATACAGCAGCTTTGACAGCTAATGGGGCGTTTCTGAAATGATTAATTAGATCATGCTCGTCACGGGTTAGTGCAACGCCTCCAGATTCTTGCCCTGTCAAAATGAACTGGACGTTGGCTCCATTCATTGCGAATGAGAGTAAAACATCTCCTCCAGGTACTATTGAGCCCCTCTCATATTTCCCCCATGTTTCCCGTGAAACACCGCATAGAGCCGCAGCTTCAGCCTGACTTAGGGCTAAGCGCTTCCTCTCTGATTTCAGTCTAATTATGCATTGAGATGTAAAGCTCACATTTACCACCTTGACAAAAGAGATCTATAGATCTCATAATGTTTTCCACAGACACTTAGCAGATCACAATATACCACTATGACACAAGCACAAAACACACAGCGGGCGCGTACGCCCAAAAATAGCGTTGCGGGAGGGTCTTTACCGCTACGTCTGTCACCTGAAGAACGCACTGAGATTGAAGCAATGGCAGAAGCTGAATGCCGATCCGCTTCAAATATGGTTCGCATAGTTTTTTTGCGCGGGCTTGAGTGCATGAAATCCACACATTTGCCGCAATCTGGTAACTGATACTAGCGTGTGAGGTAGAAATGACGGGCGTGACCATCAATATGAATGTTGCTGCTCCTTATGTATCTCTCAAGGAGTATTCCAGACTAACCGGCATTCCATTCGATACATGCAGGTTAATGGTTCGCGACGGAAGGATAATTATCAGACCTAAGGAGCTATCAGGGGGCAAGGTAGAAGTAAACATGATAGCCATGCTCAAGGATGCCATCGCAAACAGTTGACAGGAAAACCATGAATCATCTAATCCAACTGAGTCGCCATAGTTATGTATATCGGGGATTCACTATCCACATGTGCCCTAAAAATTCCAGAACAATGCAGCGCGCATACAGCGTACTGAATGACGGGAATTACTTCGGCAGAGACTTTGCATTAGCAGAGGCAATGCGAACCATTGATAAACTAAAAAATGGTGGGAGAAATGAAACTTGAAGTGGCTATCGGGATTTTTATTTTTGCTGTGTTTGTTTTGAGCCTAATTCAGTTCCTGATTAGGTGGCATTGCAATAAAGCGAAGCGACAAAAAGAGAAGCGGCTTTCTGAATTTAAAGCCAGACGCGAAGAAGTAGAACGTAAGTCCCGCAGACAACTGTAGCAGGAACAAGATATGAACGATAACGCTCCATCACTTGCCAGCCTGTTAAGGCAGGGTTGCCAAGTAACACACCATCGCAATACTCGCGGCTGGATCGAGTGCCCTGACGGACGTTTCTTTAAACCAGAACCGAACAAGGTTCGCTTTATTAAAGGTATGAGTAAGCCTTTTGTTTATACGAAAAAGATAAATAAAGGCTTACTTACCACTCTGGCAAGAGCGATCAAAAAACTACTGTAGCGGTAGAAGGAGGCTTACGTGTTTACTGAAGAGAAAACATCGTGGGAACGGGAAATGCTGATTCGCGAAGCGGTGGAGAATGCGGAGAAAGGTTTTACTGTTAATTTAAAAAATGGCGCACGCATTGTTGTAACTCCTGACAGTCCATCAATTGATTTAATTATTTATGGTCTGGAGAAAACAATTCGCGGAAATCATGAACGGGCTCGAATGACCTTTATTGATTTTCTTTATTATTGGCACGAAAGGATATTTAAACAGGTTAAGCGGAAACCACGTCCTAATCACTAGTTAATCAGGTTTGAAAATTAAAGGCATTCATTATGTCGGGCTTCATTTTGCCTTTTTCAGGAGGTTGCCATGTCGGTTAAGTCAATAAAACTGGAGAGTGGAATTAGTGATCCGGACTTTATGGAAATAAACACCAATGCACGGAAAAGCGAACGTGCTCACCTTCTTGGTCTGCTGCGTATTTTTATGAGCCAACTGAAAAAGGAAAGTGCCACTCAGGAAGAAATTCATTTATCAGTCGAGCGGTGGATCAGCAACCGCGAATTAATCATCAGTGAGGATAAAAGCTTATGAACAACATCATGTTAGATATTCGCGCTCTGGGTAAATCTCCAGATTCTCCGGTGTTCGCTATTGAGTGCGTTTTTTTCGAACCATCAACGGGGAAGATTGGCCCGCAATATTACCGTGCAATTGATATCAGAACCGTGGGCGGTATTTACCCTGAAACGGTTTTACAGCTCATGAAGGGGGATGCCGAACAACGTGCTGAGGTTATCAATGCTACCTGTCGAGAGATTGATGCTGTCAGTGGCGTCTGTCGTTTTATCAAAGACAATGCCTCAAAACACGAAAAGCTCATTTGCTGGTCAGCCGGAGACTCCGCAGACGTTACTACGCTCGCGTATGCTCTTTCCCGCCATGGTCTTGGTCCATCATTACCGTATTTCGACATTCGCTACCTATCAACATTGATTCATATCGCTGGCGTTACCGGATACGTCCCGCATCCGCGCCGTTCTACAGCGACTTATATGCTGACAGATGCTGTTTATCGCGCCGAGCAGGTTTGCGAGATCTGGCAGCGCCTGACTTCTCCACACCTCGAATCGTTGTGAGTTTGAAAATGATTAAGTCACCTCTGAAATGGGCGGGTGGAAAAGCTCGCGTTATGCCGCAACTGCTGGAGCATTTGCCAAAAGCTGATTGTCTGATTGAGCCATTCGTTGGTAGCGGAACCGTATTTATGAATACGGAATACCGTCACTATGTGCTTTGCGATAACAATCTGAATCTGATCAACTTCTTCCGTCAACTAACAGGCCGACCAGAGGACACAATTTCTGCCTGTCGCTGGATATTTAGCGGCGGGAATAATGCCGAGGAATTTTATAAGCGGCGAGCTGAATTCAATTCTCTGACCCAAAAAGCGGACTTAGATCCGGATGCTGCGTTGCTTCATGCTGCGTATTTTTTGTACCTGAATCGCCATACGTACAACGGTCTTTATCGCGAAAATCTGAAGGGGGAATTTAACTCGCCCTTTGGAAAATATGCCGAGCCTTACTTCCCTGAAAATGAAATGCGTTTGTTTGCTGAAAAGGCCAATGACACAAAAGCGCTTTTCTATCATGGCGACTTTCGCGATTCAATCCCTGGCACTATGCGGCTGGCGCATGACGCAGTTATTTATTGCGACCCCCCATACATACCGGCCAGCAAAACAGCCAGTTTCACCACCTACGGCAAGCCGTTTACCCTGGATGATCATCGCGCCCTGGTTGCAGCCCTGCTCAATGTTAATCACCAGTATGGTCATCGCGCGGTGATATCCAACAGCGACACGCCTGAAACTCGCGAAATTTATTCCGCCTTCAACCTTCACTCCCTGAGTGTCCGCCGCTCTGTAAGCGCCAAAAGCCGCGATATGGCTGGCGAGGTTATTGGCGTTCTTCGCGTGTGTGATGACTGCGATAGTGCTGGCGGTGGCCGCTGCCCGGATTGTGGACCGGTAATGGGGAATGCAACTTACGGCGAGATGTTTTTAGGCTTCGACCCTGCCAAGGGCTGTGAAACGCAGGAGCCTTTCTGATGACCATCAAAAAGACTCATACGGGCATCGTTATTACCAAAGATGGCCCGCAGCGCAAGAAGTTGCACCAGACGGAATCCATGTGGGTAGTCGGTAAAACAGAGTGCTACCGGAAAGACACTGGCAAACGTCACTTTGCCGAACGTACCCGCCGTCGACTGCTGCTTGATTCAATCGAAGAGATTCGGGAGGTCGCCACCCGATGAACACAGTTGATGCAGTGATCACTCGCGTGCTCGACGTTCGCCCATATCGCCATTTCTGGATCGTGGAGGTGGAGGTGTTGAGTTGGGGCAGGTACAGCAGCACGACCATTATCCGTGATACCGAAAAAGACGCCAGGCAGGTTAAGCCAGGCGCCACCGTGACAATTTAGGGGCCGCGCGATGCATCTGAAACGAAGAGGAACACCAGGAAAAGCACCAAAGCATGTTCGGGCATGGACTCCGGAAGAAGACCAAATGCTTATTTTGCTATATGCGGAATTTAGTGCGGCTGAAGTTGCACGCCAGATAGGAAGGCCTCTTGGTGGTGTTGAGCGTCGTATTACAACACTCAGGAAGAGCAATCCAGGTCTCCTGGCAAAGCAGCGACCATTCACTTTGGAAGAAGAACATTTCATACGGCAGAACTGTAAAACAATGACGGTTGAACAGGTGGCTGAGTCTCTTCACCGGAAGCGTGGAGATGTGATCCAAAAAGCACTGCGTATGAAGATCAGTTTTTTTAAATGTGGGGATGCGCATCACAGCACTCGTATTTCAGATGCTGATGTACAGCTAATCAGGGAATTACGGGATGACGAACATGGAGCGAGACTGACGTTTGCCGAGATCGCAGAAAAATTCGACATAACTGAGCATGCAGCATGGCGGATTTATAATTACCGCCTTACGGCTGCTGACTGTGTTTCCCGTGAGCTGGTATCTAAATGAGCGATTCCATCCCACTGACATGGGAATGGAACGCCAAAAGGCAAGCAGTTAATCCATCCCTGGTTGAAGAGTCAGCGATCGAATACATCACTCCAAAAGGCGAACGCAAGGCGCTCGCCTATGGTGATCTGGTTGATGCTGTCTACCGTGCTCCTATGCGCCCGCGCGAGGGCGATGCGCGTGAAGCATTTGATCGCAATGGCCGCGCTAACTACCTCCGCCGCCGGGTGCAGACGCTCCCGGCGTTTATCCGTAAGCGCTTCTCGCAGCACCTTGAAAACCTCGAACGCAACAAGCCAAAAGACGTTGTGCGCTGGCTGTTTGGTACGTTTGAGCGCCATGTGTTACGCCGTGTTGATGCGGTTAATGCGCAATACCTTCCACAAAGTACACTCCCAGCGATCCTTCTCCCACTGCGCGATGACTTCCACCTGTTGCCATGGGCAGACAAAAAACGCCTGAAAAGACTGGCGTATAAGCTTGCGAATCTGATGAAAAGCGAGTTTATGCGCGAGTTTGATTTTCAGTACGAACAAACATCCGATCTCGAGTTTTCGTCGATTTACTCATACGGGGCTGTAGCGAGCAAGGCGGCGACGCTCAATATTGCCATCCCTGGATGGGCGCGTTATTGCGATGAAGAGCTGGACGCCGATGAGGCGCTGCGTGCCGCTGGCAGACTTCATTCCGAAAAATGGTGGCTTAACAAAATCCGCCGTATCCATGACTGCTGGCGCGAACATCTTATGATCGCGACCGGCTATGTCAGCAAAGTGGCTTCACCATATTGCTCTGATCCATGCTTCAGGGAATGGGTTGCGCAGAAAAAAGCGAACTTCGAATTCCTTCAGGCGATGGAGCTGGAAGACCAGGACACCGGCGAGCGCAGCTCATTACTGGATAAGGTGATGGGTAGTGTTTCCAACCCGAAGATCGCGCGGCATGAGCTGATGGTGCGCATGCGCGGGTTTGAGGATATGGCGAATGAAATGGGGCTGGTTGGCATGTTCTACACGCTGACAGCGCCGTCGCGTTACCACTCAACGCATGTCCAGTCAGGCAGACGAAACGATAAGTACCAGCACGCCAGCCCGCGTCAGACGCAAAAATACCTTTGCAAAGTCTGGGCGCGCGTCAGAGCCAAATGGAGTCGCGAAGGTATCCGCACGTTTGGTTTTCGTGTTGCAGAGCCACACCACGATGGAACCCCTCACTGGCACCTGTTGCTCTTCCTCCGTCCTGAGGAGGTGGAGTATGCAACTGCCATTTTCCGTAAGCATGCCATGAGAGAAGACGGGCAGGAGCCGGGGGCACAGGAGCACCGCTTTACCGTTAAGCCAATCGACGAGCAATTTGGCTCGGCGACGGGCTACATCGCCAAATACATTTCCAAAAATATCGACGGCTACGGCATGGATGGTGAGCTTGATCTTGAGTCAGGCCAGCCTGTCAGGGATATGGCAAAGCGCGTGCGTGCCTGGGCTTCACGCTGGAATATCCGCCAGTTTCAGCAGATTGGCGGCGCGCCGGTGACCACCTGGCGGGAGCTGCGCCGGTTAGGTGACCGTGAGCTGGTATTGCATCCGGAGCTGGAAGCGGCACGCGCCGCAGCCGATGCGCCAGACTGGCCGGGATATACCAACGCTCAGGGCGGACCATTTGTCGCGCGCGATTGCCTGCGCGTTCGGCTTAACTATGAATTCACCGAAAACGGCAATGATTATGGTGACACGGTCGCCAAAATTACTGGCGTTTATTGCCCTTATACGGGCAGCGAATCAGTCATTTTCACCCGCACCACCGATTACAAGATTGTGCCGAAGCGTAAGCCGTCGCCGGTCGAGATTTTGACCTTAGAAGGCCGCGCAGCGGCCCCTCGGAGTTCTGTCAATAACTGTACGGGGCGCTCCGGAACGGACGAAAAACCACCGTTAAAAGTGGCGGTGCCAGCTGGTACCACACCGTCAAAACCGGCGATGCATGCCGGTTTTGATCACCCGGACAGTCAAATGACAGAACTTCCGCTGAATATCGAAGATTTGCGCCGATATTCACGCCAGCAGCGGCAGGAAATCACCAGCAGACTGAAAAACTTTGGCCGCGAAAGCTCAGATCAGGCCTTCGAGCGTACCGCGCGCGGCTTGCGCACGTCTATTGATGATGAAACTGCGTTGACGTGGGGGCCAAAAGTGGCCGCTGCGAAAGATATGAGCCTGACACCGGAAGAGGCAGAACAGCGTTGGCGCGAACAGCTGCGGGCCGAAGCCGAGCGGCGCGCGAATAACTACGCCGCAGCTGTTGCGGAATACCAGAAGAAAAAAGCCGGGGCCGCACTGCAACAAGCGCAACAAAAAGAAGCATCACAGAAGAACAGCATCCCCGAAGAGCTGATCAACAGTATCGGCGCGCAGCTGCGTAGCTGTCGGATATTCGTCAGTGATGACGTTGTTCGGTCAATAGCCTCCGGTGCCAGCGTTCGCCACGGTGGAGGGATGCTGGCGGCTGACGGTGGCCGGTTACGTGAAGTAAGGGCATGGCGCGCAGGTGAGAAAGATAAATCAACTTCTGAATATGTGGCGGTGTGTGACCTGGTCACGCGCTGGAAGAAGGCAGTTAAACGGAAAAATGAGAGGTAAAAATGAAGCACTCAGACACCAGAAAAACGAAGACAGCAAACAGGGCGCAGAGAAGGAAAAACAAGAGCAAGGGCAGAGCGAAAGCCATCGTTTACAAGTCCAGACAGGTGGGGCCGTCTTATTGGCAAGGCACTGAAGGGAAGAGACCTGCGCTAGTGATGCCAGCTATCCCAGCAGGGCGTGAAAAAATCTGCGGCTGCGACTGGTTGGACTGGAATGAGCTGTCAGCGCTAGGTCTTATTGTCCGCATTAACACTGAAATCCTTCATCCGCTTGGACTGGCGATTTTCCGTGATCCGGCTTCCGGCATCTCAGCGGGAGCCATGATTGCGCCAGATGGTAAATGGGAGTATGCGCCCGATGTTATTGAAGGGCTGCGAGTAAGGCTCTCCGATTACTCCGGCAAATACGGTCACTTTTGACGGTGCTGGCGATTCTATCGAGCGCCGTCATTTCTGGCGGTGCTGCAGGTTTGTTTTTTTGGAGCAAGAAAGTTATGAGCTATCTGGGAAGTAAAGCGGCGAGTGGGGTTTATCAAAAGATTATTGCTGAAATGCCTCCGCATGATACCTACATTGAAACGCACCTGGGCAGTGGTGCGGTAATGTTTTACAAGCCACTCGCAGCCAGGACGATTGGAATTGATGTTGATGAAAGTGCTTTTAAGTTAACCCGAAATCGCTGGTCAGAGATGGGGGAAACTCCGCCTCTGTTGCACCTGTATCACGGTGATGCTGTAGGGTTTCTGGAAAGAGAAGACTTTACTCGACATGGCCGCGTGCTGGTCTATTCCGATCCTCCCTATCTGCCAGAAACGCGCACCAGCCGCGCCCGCTACCGTCATGAATATACCGTTGCCGATCATGAGCGTCTGTTAGCCTGCCTGATGAGTCTGCCGGAGAACGTCAGCGTTATCCTTTCTGGCTATCCGTCGCAGCTTTATGACGAAACGTTAGTGGGCTGGCGCAGCAAAGAATTTCAGGCAATGACGCGCGGCGGGGTGAGGACGGAGAAAATCTGGATGAACTACCAGGAGGGGCGCGCTTATTCGCATACTTTTGCAGGCAAAAATTACAATGATCGCTATCGAATCAAGCGAAAAGCGCAGCGCTGGAAGGAAAAATTTGCAGCGTTACCGCCTGCCGAGCGCCTGGCGATCATGGTGGCGCTCGGCGAGGTTGATCAGGTGTAAAAATGGGGCCGCGTGGATGCAAAAAGTTGCACAAATTTGCACAATTTTTGAAACAACATTTTTTCCATGCCGCCCCAGCGCTGGCGGGGCCTGGGCGGCCTGCACAAAGTGCACAAAAAGAGGTCGGTTTAGCGCGCAGGCGAGGCGGGGGAGCAAGCGCGCGCAAAGGGGGGCAGGCAGGGGGGCATATCCTTCGCCATTCGCCGCCTGCTGGGCGCTCATGTTGATGGTTGAGCGAAGCGGCAGCACGAGAGAAGTCGCGCCAGAAGCCCGCAGGCTGCGTCTGGTAGGGGGAGTGATTTATTTGTGTTTCGTGAGTGTCTGATATGGCCGGAAATGATGGTGCTGCGGGTGGTACCGCACCGCCAGAAATGACGATGCGGCAAGGAGATCACTTCGTGGGTTCAAGCAATGCGTAAGGGTTGAAGCGAATCACCTCCTCACCCAGCCAGTCGTTAACATGCTTCATGGCTTCCATGTAGGGTGTCAGCTCGTTGACGGCGAACACGCGGGCCGCTTTCTCAATATCACCGAATGAACCGTTCCCTTCCGGAATGGCGCCCATCAGTTGCGGCGGTACCCGGTGCGCTGCCAGCATGTCATCGCGGGTGGAAGACTTCACCCCTACAAACTCATCCTTAGCCGATATCTGGCTGAATGGCAGTATTTGCACGGAGTCTTTGCCGCCGTTAGGTGCGTGCAGAAGGATGTTCTTAAACGCACCGCCGCGCCGGGTATCCGTCAGCGTCTTTTTGAGCTTATCAAGGCTCTCTTGGTCGGCCATCGCGCTGTTAACGTAGACGATGCAGCCAGCGTGTGAGCCGTTGTCGTAGTAGAGCTTTCTGAACTTGTCTGCAGAATGGGCCAGATTTGCAGACAGCAGGCCAGCGAAATACTCAGGCATGCCGTATATTTCCTGGTGAATATCCGGGCTGAGAACGTGGCATACCGAGCCCGTTGAAAACATGTGATCCTGTAGCCCGGCCTGAATAAACCAGTAAGTGTCCAGGTCAGAACCACGGCGTGTGTATTTCGCCAGCGAGTGACGAAAGCCAAAGGAACCACCAAGCCGGTTTTTTCGCATCTCAAGATAACCATTCCCGAAGACAAACCAGTCCAGCGCGAAGGCGGAGAACACCTGGCGGGAAAGAAGTTTGTGCGGGACAAAGCATCCGGCAAGGACGTTGCGCTTGAAATAAAGCGCCGACTGGTGCCAGCTCGCATAGCCAAACTGACGGGCGAGGCCATACCAGTCAATGGGGGGTTCGTAGTATCGCCCGTTGTCTGCGCAATACATGTTATCAAGCAGGTCGCTGGCACCACTCACCGGCCATGGACCGTCGAAGGTGAATGAGTTCAGCTCCGGTGACGCTTTCAGTGAGGCGGCGAGATCTGCCTGCTCCCTGGCATACTTCCTGCCGCGTGTGGGTCTTTGTTTGCTCAAGGTTAATACTCCGTAACTGTCATACTGCTGCCGCCTTCTTGTCCCAGCGGTTCGTTAATGGTGGCAAGCATCGTCGCCCATGCGAGATCGCCATGACTGACGCCGCGAGAGCGGTCCGTGTCGTAAGTGACAACACCGCCAGGGGTAACGATCTTGCGGACAGAGTTGAATGCACCAACCAGGTCAAGCTCACCACGATCAAACTCCCAGCGCCCGCCACGAATCAGCTGTTGCATCTTCAGCACGAGCATTCGTTTGCTGGACGGTGAGAACTGGTAACAAACCGCTGCCGGGAAATGCTTTTTAACCAGCTGATAAACCGCTTCACCAATACCGGTACCATCGATCCCAATGTGCTGCACGTTGTACCGGGTGAGCATGCCGATAATTAGATTGGCCTGCTCTTCGAACTCCATCCCTCGTATGCGTAGTGTCTCAATCGTGCGGAACTTGCCGCCGGGCACCATCGGCACAGCGTTAACGGATATGGCTCCACTGTCCCCCTTGCCGCTGGCGCCGTTCGGGTCATAGCCAATCCAGACGGGACGATCAGCCATGGGGCGGGCCGCATATGGCCGCCAGTCGGGCCAGTCGTCATAACCATCAGCGCCGCATGCCAGTAGCCTGTTATAGTCAAAGGCGCTTTCACCGCTTTTGATGAACTGGCATCCGTACAGGTTGTCGTATTCCTCCGGGCTGTTCTCTTCCCGGATTTCGTCGATATCAGTCAGATCCCATCCATGGTCGATAGCATCCTGCAACGTGACAATCTGCCTCCAGATCTTGTCCGGGCACATCAGGCCGCTGTTAAGCGTTTTCCAGGATGTATCAAATTCAATGCGCTTGCCATGGCTGCGACCTTTGTTAAATGCTTCACCTGTCCAGAATGGATAAGCCTCATGGCTTTCTGCTGAAGGGGTGGAGAAATAGGTACGCGTTAGACCTTTTAGCGTTGCCATGGCGCCCGCGACTTTTTTCAGGTTGGCAAACTGGCCTACCCAAAAGAATTCGTCGAAATACAGGTTGCCCGTGTATGACTGAGCGGTAGCCGCTGACGTGCCAAGAAAATGCAGCTCGGCGCCGTTGAACAGCTGGATCATGTCGCCGCCCTTAAGCTCTACATCTACTTCTTCAGCGGCCGAGCGAATGAAACTTCGAAACTGGTACGCCTGGCGGCGGCTTGCCGATAAAAAGATTTGGTTGCGCTGATGCTTATATTTCACATCCTCAGACAGGGCGCGCACCAGAGCTTCACGTGCGAAATACCACGTCGCGCCAACCTGACGGCTTTTCAGGATCATGCGGTTGCGCCAGTGGTGATTGTCATACCACCCTTTCTGGTGCCAGTGCAGAGAACCGAGAATGTTCTCCCGCAGCGCGGCAATCTGCGACTCTGAGAAATAGTTTTGTTTTTTGCGGATCTTTTTCTTCGGCTGGGTGGCTGCTGTGCCGTTATCCAGCTTTTTCAACTGACGGGTGAGCAGGTCAATCTCTTTGAAATCACCGCCGGTCTTTTTGTCTTTGCCAGTGAGCTGAATTAGCCTGGCATCAATGGATGTTGTCACGCGCTGGATCGGCGGTGTGGCGTCCCATTCATCTCGCTTTTTCCATGAGTAAACCGTGTTCTGGTTGATCCCCATCAGGCGTGCGATCTCTGCTGGCGGGTAGCCCTGCCAGTAAAGCTGTCGTGCACGCTGCATGATGAATGCTTCTTCAATCGCCATTAATCCTCCTCGCTTCCTGCCGGGGAGATTAACCCGCGCGCGCGTACCCTTGCGCTCGCTTTAGGTTGTGGTGCTCCGCTCACAACAACAACGCGTTGAGGGGGGATGCGTCCCCCTGCCATCATCTCCGGGAACTCAGAAAACAAGCGAGTAAACGAACATGGCAGGCACAGCAAAACCACGTAAGAAGTTTCGCGTGGCCGTCTCCGGAAATACCGTTGACGGGCGCGAAATTCAACCGCAGCACCTTCGCGATGCAGCAGCAAATTACAACCCTGAGGTGTATGGCGCGCGGGTCAACATTGAGCACTATCTCTCTATGTTCCCGAATAGCGATTTTGGGGCGATGGGGGATGTGGTAGCCCTCAGCACCGAAGACATCACCGAAGGTGCACTGGCGGGGCGCACCGCGCTTTATGCCGAAATCGAACCATCCGAGCGCATGGTGCAGATGACCGACAAAGGGCAAAAAGTCTATTCCAGTATTGAGCTGCATCCGCAGTTTGCCCTCAACGGCAAAGCCTATGTTGTCGGGCTGGCAATGACCGATACCCCGGCGAGCCTGGGTACTGAGCGTCTTAAATTTGCCTCACAGCAGCGTGCATCGGTGATGGCCTTCAATAACCAGCAGGGTGAGGCGCCGATGTTCACCGAAGCGCTTGAAGCAGAGGTGATCGAGCTGACCGCCCAGCGCAGCGATGAAGGTGCTAAGTGGTTTAATCGCGTGATGAGCATTATTGGCAAAGGTCAGAAAACGGACGATCAGCGCTTCAGTCAGATGCATCAGGTCGTTGAGGCCGTGGCGCAATCGCAATCCGAGCAAATTGATCGCTTCAGTGCCGCAGAGCAGGAGCGCCAGGAGGATAAGGCCGCTATCCAGAAGCTGACCACTGAGCTTGCGGAGCTGCGCCAGAAGCTGGTGAGCACTGAAGCTTCCTTCAGTCAGCGACCACCTGCGAACGGCGGCGCCAACGCGCAGCTGGCTGATTACTGATATCCACTACGAGAGCAGAAAACATGGAAAACAATACCCGCCAGCTGTTTGATCAGTACGTTGCGCAACAGGCGCGATTAAACGGCGTATCGACTGCGGCAGTCGCTGCGAAATTTGCGGTAGACCCTGCGCGTCAACAGCGCATGGAGCAGGCCGCACAGGAGAGTGATTCTTTCCTGAGCAAAATTAACGTGTTTGGCGTTAACCAGCAGATTGGTCAGAAAGTGCTGATTGGCAGCAAAGGCCCGATGGCTGGCGTTAACAACAGCACCACCAACCGTCGTAATCCAGGGGCTAACCATTCAATGGAGCCGTTTGATTACATGTGCCGCAAGGTCAACTACGACTACGGGATCAGCTATGAACAGCTTGATGCCTGGGCGCATATGCCGGAATTCCAGCCCCTGATCAGCAAGGCGATGGCTCGCCAGATGTCACTTGACCGCATCATGATTGGTTTCAACGGCACAAAATACAGCGATCCATCAGACCGCGCGGCTAACCCGCTGTTGCAGGATTGTGGCATTGGCTGGCTGGAGAAAATCCGTACCGAAGCCTCACATCGCGTGATTTCCGGCGTCACGATCACCTCCCGTGATGAAGATAACAAGGTTATTGCGAAAGGGACTTACGGCAACCTGGGCGCGGCGGTGTACGACGCCAAAAACAGCCTGATGGATGAGTGGCACAAACGTAATCCTGACAACGTGGTGATCCTGGCGGGCGACCTGTTGACCACCGGCAACTTCCCGGCGATTAACGCCATGAGCCAGACCAACCCGAACACCGAAATGCTGGCCGGTCAGCTGATTGTCGCGCAGGAACGTGTCGGCAATATGCCGACCTTTATCGCGCCGTACTTCCCGGTCAATGGCGTACTGATCACGCCATTTAAAAACCTGTCCGTGTACTACCAGCGCGGTGGAATGCGCAGGACGATCAAGGAAGAGCCGGAATACAACCGTATTGCGACCTATCAGTCATCGAATGATGACTTTGTGATCGAGGACTACGGCAACGTCGCATTCATTGACGGCATTACCTTTGCCGAGGCGCCGGAAGGTGGCGCATAACCGCACACTGGCGGGCTTAGGCCCGCCGTTCATCGGGGAAGAAACAATGCTGACACCGGCACAACGACATTTTCAACGCGTCATGGCTGAGCGCCATGGCAAGGCAGATGATCTGTCAGAAACGGCGCGTACTGCGCACGAGCAAATTCTGCACCGCATGCGTATGGATATGAGTGCTCTGAAGAAAATTCAGGGCGAACAGGCAAAAGCCGCGCTTAAACGCCAGCTGCTACCCAATTACGAGGGGTGGATTGAAGGGACGCTGGAGGGAGACAGCGGGCGACAGGATGAAGTGATCACGCGCCTGATGATTTGGGCGATTGATATTCGGGATTATCCGCTGGCCGTACGCATCGGGCGGTATGTCATCGCGCACAACCTGGCAATGCCAGACCGGTTTAACCGCACGGCAGCGACAGCACTGGTCGATGAGATTTGCGATCCCATTCTGGTGCAGGTCAAGGCGGATGACAGCACTGATGTTAAGCCATATCTGGCGGTGCTCGATGAGGTCCAGGAGATCACTGAAAACAGCGATATGCCAGACGTCGTCCGGGCCAAGCTGTATAAAGCCCGCGCTTTTGCTTTGTGCAACGGCACTGCGGATGAACAGGCGACTGCGCTTGAGCTGTTGCGCCGCGCGCTGAATCTCGACTCCGGCGCCGGGGTGAAAAAGCTGATCGATAAGCTTGCCCGACAGGTAAAAAAAGCCTCTGCGGAAAATGCATCAGGCAGTGAGGGGGCAGACCAGAGCGGAGGCGAAGAGGGCAATAATCAGGCTGCAGCAACGCCGGAAGTGACGGTGCCAGATGCCAAAAAGCCAGCCGCCAAAAACAACCCCGGAAGCACAACACGTAAAACGGCGGCCCGCAAAACAACGACGAAAAAGCCCACCGCCGATAAAAAATAACCGACTTGCGCCCCGTGCGCTGGCGGCGCGGGCGGAGATCTGCAACACATCGCGTTAGCTTTTCTCCGCCCGCTCACCGCCAACCTTTTCTGGAGACTACACGATGAGCCTAGTGGCCCCTCGCACAGTTACCCCCTCTGCGGAGGATGTGCCGGACGTGGATGACGGCGGAGAGAAAGTCACCGCCGGGGAGTTCTGGCCCGAGATAGTGCTGAGCAACGTCCGTAAGGAGATGCGAATCACCGGTGCGGTTACCACTTCGCGTTTAAAGCAGGTGGTCATTGAAGCCGTAGCCCACACAGCTGACCAGCTGAAGCAGTGGCAGGCTGAACAGATTGGGGCCGGATATGCCAGTTTGGCCGCCGTACCGGCAATGGTGATTAACGAAGAGAGCGTAAAGGTATATCGCTGGCGCCGCGCAGTTTACAGCATCTCGCGGGCCCTGCTGATCGAGACTTTCCGCGATGTTGACACCACGGGCGACGCGGGTGAGAAGCGCGCCGCCGCTCTCGCAACCCAGGCGAATGATCACTGGCGTGATGCGCGCTGGGCTATCTCGGATATTCAGGGCGTAGTCCGTAACTCTGCGGAGGCGTTCTGATGAAAGTGAAGGCATTGCAGGGCGATACAGTGGATTTGTTGTGTCAGCGTCACTACGGCATCACCCAGGGCGTGACCGAGATCGTACTGTCTGCGAATCATGCGCTGGCCGGTCAGATCTTCCTTGATGCAGGGCAGGAAGTTGAGCTGCCTGACGTCGACACCTCTGCGACAAAGGAGACTGTTCAATTATGGAGCTGATAAACCGCCTCTGGAACTGGACGGTGTACCTCTGGTCGATGCTGCTGACGGGCGTCGGCATGATGACGCAGAAGGACTGGCTGGCCTTCATTGCTGCGCTCACCGGGATCGTGGTTGCCGTGCTGGGTGAGCTCCATCGCCGCCGGATGTCGCGCATCCATGAAACCAACAATGTTCTGCTGAATGAATTGATCGATGCGATTCGGGACGATACCGAGAACCGGCAGGACGTGAAGGAGTTAATCCGGACTATCAGGGAGTCACCGCGATGAAAAGAGGAATTATTGCCTGTTCTGTTGCGGCGATTGTCTCTCTCGCAGCGGCACTCTGGCCGCAGACTCTGCGCACAAGTCCTGAAGCGCAGCTGAAGATGGCGAAATACGAGGATTGCCGAAAGACGCCGTATTACTGCCCGGCAGGTGTGCTGACCGTAGGCATGGGGTCGACCAGCAACGTGCAGAACCGCGAATACGCCGAGCGCGAGATCGCCGAGCGATGGGTGAATGACCTGTTTCGTGCTGAGAAATGCGTAAACCGCGAGTTTAATGGCGCAGCTGCACCACAACGGGTTTTCGAAGCGCTCACTGACGGCGCATTTAACGTCGGTTGTGGTGGTCTTGGCTGGTACACCAACAAAAAGGGCCAGAAGGTCAGAACAACAATCTGGCGCAATGCGCAGGATGGTAACTGGCAGGGCGTTTGCGAGCGACTCACAGACTTTGTCAACTCCGGCGGAAATCGTCTGCCGGGGCTGGTAAAGCGCCGGGAAGAGTTTCGGGACTGGTGCCTTTCAGAGCCTGGGCTGAAGGGGGCGAAATGAAAGCGCTGGGTGTATTTTCCGTTTTTATTTCCCTTCTGCTGGTCATCGCAGGCGTCAGGCTGACGCTGGAGAGCAGTAAGCGAGAGGCCGCAGAGACGGCCCTTGGAGAAGCCAACCAGAAGCTTAAGCAAACCGGTGATGTGCTGGCCGAGGTCAGGGCGTTACGTAACGACGTGAACGCAGTGGCCGCTGGTCTGAAAACACTGACTCAGAAGCGTAGCGATACAGGGGAAAAGCGCCGTGAAAATATCAAAACTGAGCTGGCCGGTGATAAATGCGCCGCTGTGCCTGTGCCTGACCGTGTGGCTGACAGCCTGTACCAGCGAGCCGCCGAAGTTGGCGCCGGTGATTATTCAGGAACCTTTACCGGAAAGTCTGACGGCAAAAACTGAAACGCCAGCACCGCCAAAACCAATGACATACGGGAGCCTCGCTCCGTGGTCCGATGCGCTGCTGGATGCGCTGGACACATGCAACGCCGATAAGGCGGGTATCAGAGAGCTGGAACTGCGGCGAATCGCCAGGGGGATAAAGTGAAAAAAGCAGAGTTGATGCGTGAAGCCCTGATAGCCGGTAACACCTGGTGTAAGGCCAACCCGGAGCAAATCACCGTCTGGGTGGAAAAAGGCAATATCGGGATTGAAGCGACCGGCGAACCGTCTTTCATGTACCTCTACACCATCAATATTCTCGCCGTGGAATTCCCCGGGGCGGTTGATGACCTGATGCTGCCGATCATGGCCTGGGCCTGGCAATATCAGCCGGATTTACTGCTGAATCCTGACAATAACCGCAAGGTGGAGTTTGATGCTGACATTATCAGCGACGACCTGGCCGATCTTCTGTTCAAGGTGCCGGTCTGGGAGCGCGTCATGGTGGAAACCGTTGACGGGAAGCCCGTCGCGAAGCACCTGAGTGAAGACCGCCCGCGCATCCATGGCGGAGAGTGGGGAGTGGTATTTGGCGGAGGAGAGTTGGCATGACCGATGATGCAGCGCTGTTTCATCAACTCGATCAGGTTTTTGCAGACATCCTGTCCGCAATGGCGCCAGCGAGCCGGTTGCGTACTGCGCGCGGAATAGCGACTACATTACGCCGTAGCCAGAGCCAGCGCATCGGGAAGCAGACAGCTCCGGATGGCACGAAATACCAGAAGCGTCATCGCCGCGTCTTACGCTCCCAGGCTGGGATCGGGTTTGTCTGGCAAGGTGAGGAGCGTCGTCTGAGGAACTGGCGGGCAACCCGTGGAAGCCGGGGACGCATGCTTACAGGCTTTGATGAGGGGAAAGGGGCCGTTCGCTCGTTCTATCGCTCTGATATTGAGCGTTATCTTGATATCAGTTTCAGCGAGACGCGCCGTGATACCACGAAAAGCGATCCTATGTTTCGCCGACTGCTCACAACCCGTTTTCTGAAAGCAAGAGCGACTTCTGAGGGGGCTGTAGTTGGTTTTTCGGGCGCAACTGCCCGCATCGCCCGCGTTCACCAGTACGGGCTACGGGACAGGGTTAACGACAGTGGCGCGATGGCCAGCTACCCGCGCCGTGAGTTGCTCGGCCTGAGCAAGGCGGACCGCATGGCTATAGCCCGACAGGTCATTGATTCTCTGGGGGTTAGCTGATGGATCTGGCTGAAGTCATTCGCCTGCTGGAAAACATCGTTCGCACCGGTACGGTGACGGAGATAGACGAGGAAAAGTGGCGGGTAAGGGTAAAAAGCGGAGAGCTGGATTCGACCTGGCTGCGCTGGAATGCACAGCGTGCAGGCGCTTTCAGCATCTGGGTACCGCCGTCTGTTGGCGAGCAGGTATGGTTCCTTTGCCTTGGGGGTAACACTACCGCTGCGATCATCGGGGGAAGTCTTTACAGCAACGACAATCCGGCGCCAGGCACATCGGCAAAAGAAATGATCGTAACCGCCCCGGATGGCGCGAAGTTTCGCTATGACGCAGAGGCAGGGGCTTTGCAGGTCAGCGGCATCAAATCAGCAACGATCGAGGCGTCGGTTAAAGTCTTGCTGAAAACGCCGCTGGTCGAGTGTACCGAGATGCTGAAAACCAAAAATTTCACCGTTACGGAAGGCGGGAAAATGCAGGGGGACTTTACGCACACTGGCGGTGCGTTCATCTCAAACGGTGTCCAGATTGATGATCATGGTCATGGTGCCGTGCAGCGTGGTGGAAGCTGGACGGAGGGCACGAAATGACGGTGCGCTATACCGGGATGAATCCTGATGGCACGGGAACGCTGACGGATGCCGCCCACGTGTGGCAGTCAGCCAGCGACATTCTTAACACCCCGATTGGATCGCGGGTCATGCGCCGTGACTATGGCTCTCTCGTTCCTGATCTGATTGATGGTCCGCAAAACGACGTTACACGCATGCAGCTGATGAGCGCGGTGGTTATTGCGCTGGCGACATGGGAGCCGCGGATCACGCTGAGCATCGTGGATGTACGTTATTCGCAGTCCGGAGCAGTGGAGGCGGGATTGTCAGGGGCTCTGACGGAATCTATGGAACAGCAGACGACAACCTTAACACTCAGGAAAAGCAGCAATGGCAACAGTTGATTTGGCGCAGCTACCGCCGCCGCAAATTATTGAGGTGCTGGATTTTGAAGTGATTCTGGCGGATGTCAAAGCCGTCATGATCGCGGCTTTCCCTGATGAACAACAGACCTCTGTTGCCGCAGCGTTAAAACTTGAGTCTGAACCCCTGACCATACTGGCGCAGGTGATTGCCTACCGGGAATTAATGCTGCGCCAGCGAATCAATGAGGGTGCTGCGGCCTGCATGTTGAGCCATTCCGTCTCCACCGATCTTGATAACCTTGCGGGTAACCTGAACACCGAGCGCCTGGTTCGCATTCCGGCTACCGAAACCACCGATGCAGAGATGGAAAGCGATACCGCACTGCGTCTGCGTGCGCAATCTGCTTTTGAAGGGCTGAGCGTTGCTGGCCCTACCGGGGCATACGAATATTTTGCGAAGAGTGCCAGCGGTAAAGTTGCTGATGCCAGGGCAACCAGCCCTTCTCCCGCTGTCGTCGTCGTGTCCATTCTGTCTACCGAAGGAGATGGCACAGCGAGCGACGAGCTGATCGCAACAGTAAACGACACGCTCTCAGCGGATGATAAGCGGCCTGTCGCCGACCGGCTAACCGTCCAGTCAGCGGAGATTGTGAATTATGAAATTGACGCTCTGCTTTATCTCTATCCGGGGCCGGAATCTGAGCCGATCCTGAGTGCGGCAGATAATGCACTGCGGACATGGCTGGGAGAGCAGGGGAAAATCGGTCGCGATGTTGCGCGTTCGGCCATTATGGCCGCTCTGCATGTGCAGGGGGTGCAGCGCGTAGTTTTGCTGAATCCTCAGGAAGATATCGTGATCGATGATACCCAGGCGGCACGATGTATTTCGCACACCATCAGCGTAGGGGGAACGGATGAATAACAGCCTCCTGCCGCCTTCAGCCAGCACCTTCATGCGGAATGCGGAGAAACCGACGGCGCGGATCAGCGGTATTCCTGTCGACCTTCGAAAGCTCTGGAATCCGGATGAATGCCCCGTGGAGTTTTTACCCTATCTGGCCTGGGCGTTGTCTGTTGATCGCTGGGATAAGCGCTGGTCTGAACAGACCAAGAGGCAGGTAATAAAAGCCTCCTGGCTTGTCCATCGTCACAAAGGCACGATTTCAGCGCTGAGGCGCGTTGTTGAACCTTTCGGCTATTTGCTGAGGGTGATTGAGTGGTGGCAGAACGGCGAGGAGCCAGGCACTTTCCGGCTTGAAATCGGCATTCAGGATGAGGGGATCACCGAGGAAACTTATCGGGAGCTTGAGCGCCTGATCGACGATGCAAAACCCAGAAGCCGTCACCTCACCGGCCTTTCGCTTTCGCTTCAGTCTCAGGGTTATATCGAGATAGGGGCGGGGTGTTACGTGGGTGATACGCTGACGGTATATCCCTATTTTCCTGAAACTATCGCTGTGGGTGGCAATGACTACACCGGCGCAGCAATCCATTTAATTGATACCGTGGAGATCGCAAGTGGCGACTAAATATCTTGCCCTGTTGACCAATATCGGGGCGGCAAAACTGGCAAAAGCCACGGCGTTGGGTACGAAAGTTGAGATTACCCAGCTGGCCGTTGGTGATGGCAATGGTGTACTGCCTATACCGAATCCGGCACAGACTGCCCTCGTACATGAGTTACGCCGCGCCCCTTTGAATATGTTGACGGTGGACCCGGCGAACGCCAGCCAGATCATTGCGGAACAGGTCATACCGGAAGACGTCGGCGGGTGGTGGATTCGTGAGATCGGCCTTTTCGATAAAGATGGCGATATGGTGGCGATTGCCAATTGCGCTGAAACCTATAAGCCTCAGTTGCAGGAGGGGAGCGGGCGCGTTCAGGTTATTCGCGTGATCCTGATTGTCAGCAGCACCGAAGCCGTTACGTTGAAGATTGATCCGGCTGTTGTACTGGCAACACGCCAGTATGTTGACAGCCAGCTGCGCGCGCATGAGCAGTCACGTAATCACCCGGATGCGTCAACGACAGAGAAAGGTTTTGTGCAGCTCAGCAGCAGTGTGACCAGTGACAGCGAATCGCAGGCGGCAACATCGAAGGCCGTTAAAATTGCGATGGACAATGCGAATGCTCGGCTGGCTAAAGAACGCAATCTCGCTGATTTACCTAATCCGGCACTGGCGCGCCAGAATCTGCAACTTGGTGACAGCTCGACGAAAAACACCGGTACAACGGCCAATACTGTTGCGGCGGGTGATGATGCACGTATCACCGGCGCGATGCAGAAAAGCCAAAACGGGGCGGATATTCCAGATGTGGCGAAGTTTCTCCAAAACCTTCAATTGAGAGAATCGTTTTCTGGGGTGGTTGGGGCGGTACGAAATGGAAGGGTAAGTGTCGCCTCTGCGTCAGCATCGGCAACATTCTCAGCAGATGAATTGATTGTGGAAGATGGCGATGGACGCCAGTATCGATTGAGTAATTTCAATAAATCTGTAGACCTGATGAAAACAGGGGCTGGCGGGATGGATACGGGCACAGTTCCGACAACAGGATTTGTTGCTTTGTATGCGATTTATAATCCGACTACTGATATGTCGTCATTGCTTGCGGTAAATGCAACCTCCGCTGAAGCACCAGAGATTTATGGTGGTTCATCGTTACCTCCTGACTATACCGCCAGTGCACTGGTGAGTGTTTGGGGCATTTCAGAATCAAAATTCAAAACTGGAACGCAGCATGGGCGAGTTATTAATATTGACCGTCAGACCGCAATAACAACAACCGCAACAATAAATACGCTAACTGAGTTATCTATCGCCGCGATTGTTCCCAAAAATGCAAGGAAAGTAAGTGGCTATGGTTCCATCTATGCAACAGCAGGTGGTGGTGCGCAATCAGGCGGTTTAATTATTGATGTTGCATCCACAAATAGCGGTGTCGGGTACGTATCAATCGGGGGTTATGTCGGGAATTATGGCATAGGGGTTTATGGTCAGTTTGCGGAATTATTGCTATCAACCCCACAATCAATTTTTTATGATGTGAACCCAAACGGCACATCAATCACGGGTTTTTCTGCATCATTATTCATCAGTGGATATACGATATGATTTACGCTGAATTAACACCAGATGGAAAGTCTATTGTGGCATTGTTCTCATGCGAGCAAGAAAATTCCACACAGATTGATAAGAATGATGCGCGTTATATTGAGTTTTATAACGCGCAACCTGAGGTTATGCAGCAAATACTGCCAGCCCCAGCGATATAAGAAACATGCTACTAACTGGCCTGTTCCCCCAGAGGTGTAGGCCATTCAATAGCACGCTCTACTTCTCATGCGCCGGGTTAACTGGCGCTGGCAGTCCGCTTTGAACATCTGCTGGTAGCAGAGAGAAATATTCAGCGTATCGTTGGTCATCCAGCTCCACTTCTCCGGGATTGCTATAGAAATCTGGTGATTGTGGTGACGCAAATACAGCGACTATTTTTGTTTCTGTGGTATCTGAAAACTGAACATAAATCATAGTTAAATCTCATATGATGTTACATAAACTGACGAGCTGTTCGTTGTACCTACTGCACTGCCCGCGTAGTAGATAGTCGATGGCTCAGTGAGTTGAATTTTGAATATTCCAGTAATATTTGTGCCGCTATTTGCTACTCTCGTTCTACCCACCATATTCTTACGGGGGGCAACATCGATTGAGATATTATAAATGTTGGATGATCCGCCTGCTGACGCTGACATTAAACCTGACACTGCTTTTGCATTTAAAGGTACTGTATTTACCAGTGATATTGGGGTTGCTGTAGAAACCGGGCTTGATGTTGAAAGTACCGTCACCTGTTGAATTGACAATATTCTCCCCACTAAATCACCGATAATGAACTGGCCTGACTCAATACCCCACACAGCAACCAGTGCGGATGCTGTAAATCCAGCTGGCATATTTGTGCCACCATAAACTTCTGGAACATTGGCGTTTGTCGCATTAACGGCGAGAAGTGCTGACGTCGCTGTCGTCGGGTTATAAATAGCATACAGTGCCACGAAGCCGGTGGTCGGCACAGACCCCGTATCCAGCCCACCTGCACCGGTAGTCGCCAGGTTGATTGTTTTGCTGAATGCACCCAGTCGATACTGGCGACCTGCGCTATCTTCAACAATCAACTCATCGGCTGAAAATGTCGCAGTAGCACTCGCGGTAGCCACTGACATTCTGGCGTTTCTCGACTGCCCGACAACGCCAGAAAATGATTCTCTCAATTGAACGTTTTCCGTAAGACATGGTTACTTCTGATGGTGCGGTACCTAACCTGCAGTACAGCCAGAAATGACGATGCTCGATACAATGCGAGGGACTATGGCATCTAAATAAAGGAGATTTTTATGCTGATCGGCTATGTAAGGGTGTCAACAAATGACCAGAACACCGCGCTGCAAAGAAATGCGCTGGAAAGCGCAGGATGTGAACAAATATTTGAAGACAAAATAAGCGGCACAAAAGCGGAAAGGCCGGGGCTTAAGCGTTTATTACGAACCTTATCGAATGGGGATACGCTGGTTGTCTGGAAGCTTGATCGTCTCGGGCGGAGCATGCGCCACTTGGTGACTATGATCGAAGAGCTACGCAATCGCGGTGTTAACTTCCGCAGCCTGACAGACAGCATTGATACCTCAACACCTATGGGGCGTTTTTTCTTTCATGTCATGGGCGCACTGGCAGAAATGGAGAGAGAGTTAATCGTTGAGCGCACCCGCGCCGGTTTGGTTGCAGCTCGTGCAGAAGGAAGGATAGGAGGGAGGCGACCAAAACTGACAGAGCAGCAATGGGAACAGGCGGGAAGACTGATCGCCGCAGGGGAGAAACGACAGCGGGTGGCTATTATTTTTGATGTAGGAATATCGACACTTTATAAAAAGTTCCCTTCAACAAGAAGGGAACATGAAGGGGCTTAAGGCATTATTAAAACAGACCGTTGAGCGAGTCTTTCACCTGGTTTATCGCATTATTTGCACTCGTCTTTAACCCGGCCAGGGCATCGCTGACGGTCGAGCTTTGCAGCTTCTCCCTGTAATCCGCATCGACACGGCTCAGGCTGAGGGTAAATTCGATTTTTTTTGGATTCCCAAATCGGTCGAACTCGGACTTTCCCCGCTCCAGACGTGTTAAAACGTACATACCATAAATACGCCCCGTACCCTCAATAAGCGGCCATGGGCGCCCTGCGTAGCCGACAGTTTCAAGGGCTGACAGCGAGAGATTTCCACCGGTGATTTCCGGGTAAAGGACGCCTGACAGCGTTATATTGTCATCACCAGCGCCAATGTACTGCCAACCGGCTGACTGGTTAACCCGCTCGTTTTTTACGTGCCTCCACTCCTGCGAGTGCTGGAGTTGCTGGTAAGGGGTGGTGCGCAGCATAAAAACGAACATTCCAAAGACCATCATCATAATCGTCACCTATTCTCTGTCGCGGAAAGAACCACGGTTAATTCTGCCGGTGCTGGCCATTGCATCACGCACAACATTGCGCATCATTCTTTCCAGCTCCTGATCCGTGCGCTTACCAACATCGTTAAAGGTAATGTTAAAAACTGGGCCGCCGCCGATTGGAGCGGTAACGGGAGCTGATACCGGGGCCTGTGTGGCTGCTGTCGCTGAAATAACGCCGCCAGCTGCGGGTGTTGCCACTCGCGGTACTGATTGCGGTGTAACGCGCGCTTCTTGATATGCGCCACGCAAAGCTAGGGCACGTGGCAGGTTTTTGAAAATAATGTCACCCGGCCCGACTTTCTTGGTGTTGTCAGCGGTTGCTTTTGTATTGTCTGCGATGTTTTGCAGACGTCGTTGCGTACCAGTATTTCCTGACAGTGGCGAGGCCGCAGGTGGTGCGCCAGTAGTAACTGGCGACTCTGCTTTTTTGGGGGCGACTTTAGCCATATCACCGGCAAGGAAAGCCACCTTATCCTGAAGGAGGGCGGAGCGTTGCGCATCCTCAATTTTCTTGCGCGCCCTCTCTGCTTCATCGGGTAATACACCAAGTTTTTCAAGTATCCAGCCAAGGGTATCAAGAAGCATCTTGGCTGGGGTCAGGGCGAGATTTATTGCACCGCCGAGTACGTTACCGAAGATCTCGCCAGCACTCGTGCATTTTTCAAGTGTCTCCTTGCTGGTCTGCACTGGCGATAAGAGATTCGTAAACCACTGCCAGACGGATTTAACCCCATTGCTGATCATGTCAAAGATGGGGGAAAAGGTGGCAAAGGTATCCCTGAGAGGGGAAATCGCCTGCATAACTCCGGTAAACATACCGAGGAAAAACGCCTTAATGGGTTCCCAGTATCGCCAGATTAGCAATCCCGCAGCGACAAATGCGGAACCAATCAGGCCTATTGGACTGAGTAAAAAAGATAAAGCCCCACCAAGAATAGATACCGCACCGGTGATCATGCCCCAGATTGCTGGCAAGCCAGTGAGGCGCAATAGCAACATACCAATGTTTTTAGTCAGCGGTCCCAAAAGTGTGCCTGGAGACAGGAAGGCAGTAAGCAGACCAGAGCGAACCGCAGGGAGAATAGCTGAAATTATTCCCAGTTTAGGGGCGATTCCTGACAGTACGACTGACCAGCCTCTGACGTTCGCCATGGCAGGTCCCGAGACAGTGCCGAGAGTGCGAAAAGCTGCAATGGTGCCGAGCAGCCCGCGACCACCGGTCAGCAATGAAAAACCGAGCTGAAGTTTGGTGAGGGGGCCAATAAGAATACCCATCGCTAGTGATGTAGCGCCAATTGCCGCCACCAGTGCAAGTGCTCCACCGACAACCAGAATGATTGTTTGTGTCAGGCGGGGATTTTCTTTTACCCAAGTACTGGCGGCGGTGATCATATCGCTAAGCCCCTGAGTAAGAGAGCGCAGAGGGCCATCGGTGGTCTCTTCGACCTGAATGCGGAAACCTTCCCATGCGCTGTCTAGGTTTTTCAGATCACCGCTGAGGTTGTCAGCCATGACCTTCGCTGCCTTCTGCGCTTCACCCTGAGAGCCGCGCAAATCGGCCAGGAGTTTTTGCAGCTCACCGCTACCAGCCGATCTAACCAGTGCCTGAAATGACTTTGCTGCTTCCTCGCCTGCTATGTCTTTGAAGAATGACAGCTGGTCTGTGTCACCGTACTTTTTGATAGATTTATAAATATCAGATAAGACTACTTCGGCCGGTCGCATTTTCCCGGTGGCATCGGCAACAGAAACGCCCAATTCTTTCAGGGCTGCCTGAGCTTTTCCTGTTGGTGCAGCCAGACGCGAAAAGGTGGTTTGTAGGCCAGTACCTGCAATACTGCCACGCAGGCCAACGTTCGCCATTACACCGATCATGGCGGTTGTGCGCTCAACATCAACGCCAAGACCGGCCATCCCGGTTCCTGCATACTTCATCGCCTCACCGATATTCATTAAATCGGTGTTAGTACGGGTAAATGCCGCGGTCAAAACATCACTGACCCGATCCATCTCCTTTGGATCGAGACGGAACTGCGAAAGAATGTTGGAGCTGATGTCGGCACTTTCACCAAGATCCATGCCACCGGCGAGCGCCATATTCAGAACGCCAGGCAACGCAGCCTGAATAGCAGCCGGAGTAAAGCCAGCCATTGCAAGAAACGCCTGCCCGCTGGCTGCATCGCGCGAAGTAAATGCGGTTTCGGCACCGAGTTTTTTGGCCTGCGCGCGCAGATCTGCCAGTTGGGAGGAGTCTTTGTTGAGTCGGGTTAAAGCCTGAACGCGAGACATTTCCTCATCGAAACCAATCGCAGGCGCCAGGAATGATCCGCCAGCGTAGCCCGCAGCAGCAGTGCCCAGCATCATCCCCATGCCTGCCCCACGAAGCTTGCCCGCACTCTCTTTAGCTCGATCATACCCGGCCTGTGCTTTTTGGGTAGCAGCCAGCTGGCGACGTTCGCGCTCAAGTGTCTGGTTGTATTGCTCTGTACGCCTGATGGCACTTTGGACGGCGCCGCTCCCGGTGGTGAGGTTAACGCCATGCTGGCGCACTGCCTGAGCGGCTGTGCGCAGCTGCGTCGTTTGCCTGCCGTAGGTTTCAGTCAGCCGGGAAAGTTTGGTACGAAGTGACTCAAGTCGCGCCGTCTGGGCTTCAGTAAGCTGACCACCTTCGCGTTGTTTCTGGTTGAGGCCGTCAAAGGCTCGCTGGGTGCTCTTCAGCTTCTGCGCAGTGTCATTGGCTTGCGAGCGCAGCTTATCAAATGACGCTGCGCTTTTTTCCAGGTCTTTGATTGAGGACTGTGTTTTTTTGAGGGAGTCGGAAAGGCCGCCAATGGCTTTACTGGCGGCGTTGACCGGGCGGGTGAGCTTGTCAATTGCACTGAACGCAACGCGAATACTAAGATCCATCGTCGTCATCCTCCTTCTCATAGTTACCGCTTCTGATGGCCGCCCGTTCGCGCCAGGCCATCAGCTCGCGCAACTCCATGCTGTGCATTTCGGAGGGCGGCCAGTGAAATATCACAGCGATGTCGGCGATCAGATCGTCGACATCGCTGAATACTGCCTCTCTTACTTGCTCGCCGTCGCCGCCTCGCTCGGTGCGGACGGCGCCGCTTTCGTCAAAAAAGGCGTGATTTCTTCGCACAGCGCCGTAAAGTCTCCGGTCGCCATTGAGGAAATATCGGTGGTTGTCAGCTGAGGCGCGGTGACGCGAGTCAACAGAGTTGATACGGCGTCATAGTCGAAGTTAAGAACATCAACCAGACGCAGGCCGCGCAGTGAGCCAGCCTGCTTGATTGTGTCGGTGATTGCGACGGATTTAATTTCCTGGTCGGCGCGTTTAATGGGTTGGCTGAGAGTTACTGACATTATTCATTCTCCGGGCGGCCAGGCGGCCGCCATTAGTAGTGGTTAAAAAAGATTACTGGCCGAGGCCCAGGGCGGACGCAATGCGATCCGGGTAGAGACTCTTACCGTTGCGCTTGTAGATGAAGTTCAGCAGGTCGATTTCCAGCAAAGGCTTGTCATCCACGGACAGCTTGTAATACGTATTTTTGAGCGCATAAGTATGGCTGGTGTCATCTCCCTGCTTGGCTTCGCCCTGGTCAACTTCGGTAATACGTCCTCGCATCTCGACCTCAAGCAGGGAACTTGTTCCACCGCTGTAGATCTCACCGACAAAGCGCGTGCGTAGTTCGTCAATATCCCCGCCCCATTTAAGGATCAGCTCTTCGACCATGCCGCCAACAACCATTGATGCATCCAGCGCGCCTGAATCAAGGCCGAGGTCAACAGCAGCGGAGCCAAGCATCCCGCCACCCTGGTAATCTTCCGTTTTACGGGTAATTTTCGGGAGCGTGACGCTGGGGATCTTCCCTATGTAGTTGTCGCCATCGACAAACATCGTGAACAGGCGGAGTTTCTTCGGAATAGCCATTTATGCACCTCCCAGCGATGCAAAGGCTGGTTCGTAATACTGATCGGTAAACGTCTGGATCAGCGTCAAGTTTTCCAGCGGTGGTACGGGGCTGTAGTTGTAGCGAACAACCGCTTTACCCTGGCGAATACCGGTGGTCGGGTTATCGACAATATCAAACCAACATGCCGCACCAATTAGTTTGCCAGCAGTGACCAGCGCCTGAAGCTTGGCATTGATCCCGCTTACAACGTCTTTGACGTTAGCCGGGGTAAGCGGTTTATCCACGGTGGTGAATTGTGCTTCCGCAATGCTGTCCGCAAGAATTTGAGCCGTCCGGGTAAACACCTCGAAAATATATTCTTCGGTGTCGGTGGTACGGTTACCCCAGAACCGGAAGCCATCGCGTTTGATCAGCGTGGTAATCTCGTTAGCGTTCAGCTCGTTAGCGTCGGAGTCCTCCGCCTGTAACGCCCAGAACACGTCTTTGGAGATACCCAGGACGTTTTTCACCGCAACGTTAGAAAGTGACTTGTGCCAGCCCTGCTCATTATCAATCAGTGCCCGCAGGCCAAGCGCATAGGCAACAGCCGGGAATTCTTCATTAACGCCGGTCTGCGGGTTGAAGGCGATGAAGTTGGGCCAAATCATCATCCCTTCACGCTCGGCGAACTGCTCGCGGTAGGTTTTTGCTTCGGCAATAGTCTCGCAGCCATCACAGTAGCTGTAAGAGAATGCACGCAGCTGTTTCGCAATTACGCGCAGCTGTGCGGTTACTTCCTGCGTGTCGTACATCGGAATGCCGAGGATGCGAGGGCGATAACCGGTTTTCTGTTCTGCGGTCAGCAGGGCAAACATCCCGGTATAGCTTCCGTCAGCCTGTGTGCCACCGATAATGAGCTGGGATTGCGTTTTGGCATTTTCTCCTTCCTTTGCTTCAGCGACACGAACAACAATTACACGCGTGCTGACCTGGTCGGAAATAGCCTTGAGAGATTTATACAGTGAGCCTGTTTTGCCCGCCTTACCCAGCACGCTAATCACGCGAGTGATCAGGACTGGCGTATCAAGTGGAAAGGTGAGGGGATCGGCATCATCGGCCACCGCAACCAGACCAATGACCGTTGAATCAATGTCATTGATCGCGGTCTGGAGGTCGGTGTTTTCTTTGGTGCGCGCCCCGTGGAAAAAGTTGTCGGTCATACTCTACCGCCATCATGTTTAGTGAGTTCATGGTGATATTCGCTGAATTCCGGGTGGCAGACACGTTTAGATGGATGTCGCAGAAAGGCGACAACAAAAGGCTGTTTGTCCTATCGCGCGCGCATGGAAATATTTGCGGGAGGAGAAAGCGATGGCACTGACAACTGACGCAATAGAGAGCGCAAAAAGCCTGCTGAATGCGGGTGCTGAGAAATTCAAAAATTATCCTGGCGACTTGTCACGTGTGCCAGCGTTTAACGTAACGCTTGGCGGCAAGGCGCTGATCATGCTGGATGAGAAACTGATCTCGTTAGAATTAACAGATAACAGGGGCTTTAATGCTGATGAACTGACTATCACTGTTGATGACAGCCAGGGAGATATTGAGTTACCGCCACGTGGCGCTGAGTTATCGGTAGCGATAGGCTGGCAGGGAGAAAAACTGGTACACAAAGGGATTTTCATCGTGGATGAAATTGCGCACTCAGGGCCGCCGGACCGTATCGAGATCACGGCCAGAAGTGCAGATTTCCGCGATGAATTTAACGTTAAGCGGGAGGTGTCGTGGCATGACGTTACAGTAGAGCGCATCGTCTCTGCTATAGCTCACCGATACAAGTTAAAACCTCTCATCTCAGAGCAACTGATGTCCGCCGAAATCGATCATGCAGATCAGACGCAGGAAAGCGATATGTCGTTTCTGACGCGCATGGCGGAAATGCTGGGCGCTATTGCAACTGTGAAAAATGGTTACCTGCTCTTCATCCTGCCTGGTGGCGGTGTCAGCGCAAACGGCAGAGCGTTGCCGGAATTTTCCATCACGCGCAACAGCGGAGATCGCCATTCTTTCCGGATTGCAGATCGCGACGCATACACTGGCGTGCAGGCGTACTGGCTTGATATGGATTTCGGGAAAAAGAAAAAGGTTACTGTTAAAAAGCGGAAGAAAACCGCAGACAAAAAGCCGCGTAGCAGCAGCCGGGAAGGGGACTATATTGCCGGTGAAGATGGTAACGTTTTTGTACTCCGTACGACGTACAGCAGTGAGATGGCCGCACAACGTGCAGCAGCTGCAAAATGGCAACAACTCCAGCGCGGAGCTGCTGAGTTCTCTTTAACCCTGGCTTACGGGCGAGCGGATCTGTATCCGGAGATGCACGGAACGGTAACGGAGTTCAAAGACGTCATTGACGGCCAGGACTGGATAATTGCGAAGGCAAGCCACACTATTGACGATAGTGGGTTTAAAACGCGGCTGGAGTTGGAAGCAAAAATACCTGAATGGATTGCAGAAACCGAATCATAGCGGCCATAATATGAGCGAGTTCAACTCCCGCCATGGGAGGCCATTATGTTTAAGTGTCCTGTTTGTGGTGCCGTCGCCCGTACGCGCACCAGTCGCCCTCTTAGTGAAATGACAGTCCGGCATTATCACCAGTGCCAGAATTTCGAATGCAGTATTACGTTTACTACGCTCAACAGCGTTGAAAAGCTTGTAACCAAACGCGTGCCCCGCGAAAAGTTACCGGCTGATTTCATCCCATCCGATGCTTTCCCTGCTTCGCACTATGGGAGGAATCAGCTTAATTTGGCCCTCTAAATAGTGGCAGCAAAAATCAAACCATTACCTGTGATTATCAGCGATTACCAGCAAAGAGAGTCTTATTTATCATAAGCTTATGTTTTATAAGACTCTCTAATAGTTTTTAAAATCCCTCGGCGTTCGCGCTGTGTGGGTTCAAGTCCCACTCCGGGTACCATGGGAAAGAATAGAATAATCAAAGCAATAAGCAGTGTCGTGAAACCACCTCCGGGTGGTTTTTTTGTGCCTGAGATTTACTGACAGCAAGTAGCTTGTGTCGCAATACCCCTCCAGTAAAGCAAAACCGCTAAAACGTCCAATTCACCAACATGATTTAGCCCATTCGTTTATCGGCGTATAGGCGTGTTCAGCATAAACCCTCCCCGGGCCGGGTTGTTCATGAACCCATCACGGGCGGGGTTATCGTTGTGGTTCTGAAAACCGCTCATTATGAGGGGATCGTTAATGCCATCCTGAATCGCAAAGGGTCTGTGGATCCGGTTACGGGCTCTGAACGTAAACGCAAAATCATCTGCTCCGCCAATCACGATAACGCCATTGCCGGCAGCTAACGCAGCACTCAACTCTTGCTCTCTTTGAGCCTGACTTTGCAATGTACCGGCTGCAACAGATGAAGACGCCAACAGCAGTAGTGCAAGGACGGCGCATGAAAATACCTGTGACAGTTTCATGATAAATACTCACAAATAATATGGCTATTAAAGTATAGCGTTTGATGACGCTCTTATCCGGGCGCTAAACAACCATTTTCTGGCAGCTGAGGCGGTGATTCTGGGGGGCTGGCCGGTGTAATTAAACACTATAATAAAAACAGCTCACAGGTGATTATGCCTGTTCGTAGCACAGGCAGGTGCCGCAGATTTTTCACCCCATAGGGGAGAGAGAAGGCGATGGCTGACTATCAGTTTTCCACACTCTGGCGGGTTGAGGCTTCACTGCAGGATGTCTGGGATGTTTTCTCTCACCCGGATCAGTGGCCAGAATGGTGGAGCAGCCTTGAGCGTGTTGTTGAGATCAAGAAAGGCGATATACAGGGGGTCGGAGCGTTGCATCGTTACACCTGGAAGGGCGTGCTTCCGTATCGTTTAACCTTTGATATCAATGTATTAAATATTTCGCAGTACTCTCTTCTTGAAGGTGCTGCCAGCGGCGAGGTTGAAGGGCGCGGGGTATGGTCTTTTATTGATACCGGTAGGGAAACTGTTGTCAGGTACGACTGGAATGTACGAACCACGATTCGCTGGATGAATATACTTGCCCCACTGGCGGCACCGGTATTTCGTTGGAACCACGATACGGTAATGCGCGAGGGGGCGAAGGGATTAGCCTGTAAACTTGGCACCCATGTGTATATATCTTGATTCAGAGCCTATCCCATTAGGGCTATTTTGCTTGCCATTTCGACGCGGGCAGTGCTCAAACTGTTTGCGCCAATGACGTCTGCTGGAATAGGTTCTTAGTCCTCTGTTCTCAGAGGCAGTTTTATCCCTGAAAATTAAAAATCCCGCCGTTGTTAACTAACAATGCGGCAATTTCATTTAACGTGTTGTCGAATGCCGCGGCATTTTGCAGTCCTGCGTTATGCAGCAGTTCTAAATTCTCACGCGATGCGTTATCCAGCGTTGGATCGGCACCATATAATTCGGGTTGAAGCCTGTAATATTTCGCGTTTTTTACCGTTGAGGCGATTTGTTGTAAATAGTAGGCAGTCATCTGCGGGCCACCTTCGAGCGCGATATCGATAGCAGGTTTCGCCCAGCCAAAGGGTCCCCAGTCTTTAACCTCTGAATATGAATAACCCTGCAGCTTTTTACCGGTACCCAGAGAGACAATGATCATGTCTTTGATGCCAGCGACGTTTGAAAACTTAATCGCCTCGGAATAAGCACACAGTGCTGGATCGTTTGCCACGACACCACCATCGACCAGGACATACTTTTGCGGTAATGGGGGAAGTGAGTAAATACGTGCTGCTTCGAAGTACGTTGGTGCTGCGGATGTACCACGTAAAACATCTCGGACCAGAAAATCCCGTTTTTTGGCTACGGCAGAGTGTTGTTTGAAGATCACCGGAAGACGACTGCTGACATCATAAGCAACAAAGCAGGTTGGTTTTAATAATTCACTCAGTTTTGTATCACCGAAGGCTGTTTTTAATACTCGTTCCAGTTCCGTTGCCGAGTATTTTTCATCACTTACACCGCCTAATGAGCTGATGGTTTTCCAAATGCCGACGTCAAAAATCTCATCGCCGTCCTGAAGATAGAAGTTGACGGCTTCCTGAGCGGAAAATTTGGGGTTTCCTGTCGCGTCGGGACACACATAGGCAGAACAGAGGATGGCGCCAGTACTGGTGCCTGCGACTAAATCGAAGTAATCAGCGATTCTTGCTGTCGGTTTTTTTGCTCTATCTTGTAACTTCTTCTCCAGTGCGACTAATAGCATACCTGGCAGGATGCCTCTGATGCCACCGCCATCAATAGACAGTATTCTCATCGCCATTTTGACTTCCTCTCAGTGTATGAAACATGAAAGCGGGAGACTACATGTGAAGTGCCTGCGTTTAAATATAGACAGGTTTTCGGCGGTGTTTCCTTAATAAGAATGAGGGATCTTCATGTCGTCATTACTGTACTTTCTCGCCGGTAAGTGGCTTAATGGCGGCCACATAGTTTCTTATTTCATTCACAGTTAACAGGTCTGTTATTGATGAATAACCTCCATCGACTCGCCTTTTTATGTCAGCGTCTGTCTGCTGTGATGATCGCCTACGGTTTTTTTCTATTCAGCCGTCGCTTAATTTTCACAATATGGACAGACAGCAATGCAACGTCGACAATTTCTCAAAAATAGCGTTCTCCTTTCCGCCGCCGGTTTAGTCGGCCCTTCGGTTGTTAGCCGGACGGTACAGGCTGCTGAGCCTGCAATCATGCCGGTGGCACGTCGGCGCTTTGTGCTATCGCAAACGTATAAGCTCAACCCACCAAAGGGTTCAAGTGGTGTCGTGAAGTTGTGGATCCCTTTGCCGGTCGATACCGCATTCCAGCAAATGATAAATCTTGCTTTTAGCGGCAATTATAAGCAGGCGTATGTCACAACCAACAATGTCTATGGCGCAAAAACGTTGTTTGCCAGTTGGCCTGACTCGCAGGGAGAGCTGCTGATCAAGGTTGATATCGACATTGAGACAGCCGATTGGGAACCGCTGCAGCATGACGCGTTAAAAAACTGGCAAGCACCGGAACAGATTACTTACCCGCTGGATGCAAAATCATATTTGTTACCAACAACGCACACCCCGATTGATGGGCTGGTCCTGGAAACAGCGCGTAAAATTACCGGTAATGAACAAGACCCGCTGAAAAAAGCTCGCCTGATTTACGAGTGGGTGAGCAGTCATATGGAGCGTGATAATGACGTTATCGGCTGCGGAACCGGGGATGTCGCGGAGATTTTGAAAAGCGGGAAGCTCAAGGGCAAATGCACCGACATGAGCTCTGTTTTTGTCGCCCTGGCCCGAGCCAGCGGCATTCCTGCACGTGAGTTGTTCGGGATTCGTCTGGGGAAAGCAAACAAGCTGGAGCGTTACTCAAAAAGTGCTTTTGGCAAAGCCGACAGTGCAGGTGTTGCCGATGTAAGCGGGGGGCAGCACTGCCGCGCGGAGTTCTACCTGGCTGGCTACGGCTGGCTACCGTGTGATCCGGCCGATGTGACCAAAATGCGTCTGGCAGAGAAAAAAACACATCAGGATGCGGACGTCCAGGCGGTGAATACCTATCTGTTTGGCAACTGGGAAATGAACTGGGTTGGCTTCAACTATGGTCGTGACTTTGAACTGTACCCGGCTACTGAGCAGGGCGCGATGAACAACTTTGGTTATCCGTATGCTGAAGTCGACGGTGACCCCATCAATTTCTATGACCCGAAAGCGTTCTCTTACCGCTATGTCGCAACAGAACAACGCTAAAGGGGCGGGATTGACCCTACTGACGGCCGCCGCGGCTGCCGTCACGGCTGGCTTATGTTGCGTGGGACCGCTGCTATATCTGCTGTTTGGTATTTCGGCGGCGAGCTTTGCCGTGTTCACTCAGCTTGAGTTTCTGCGCATTCCCCTGATGTTGCTGTCCTTAGGGCTATTATTACGTGTTTTCTGGCGACTCTACTTTTCTAAGAAACTATGGTGTTCCGGATGGCTGTCCCTGAAGCAAGCGCGCATTCTTTACTGGTGTGCGTTGGCGCTGATTCTGCCCGTGTTGTTTTACCCCACGATCGTGGCCTGGTTTTATGAGGTGTTTGAGTGAAGATTGTTACGTTAATTGCATGTCTACTGTTGCCATTGTGGACTCAGGCTGCCAATCAGAAAGTGGTGCTGGATATACAAAATATGACCTGCTCGCTATGTGTCATTTCGGTTAATCAGGCGCTACGTGAAACGGATGGGGTGATTAAAGCCAAATCTTCGCTCAAAACCCGGCAGGCAGAGGCTATCGTCCCGGAGGGATTTTCTACCGATACGCTCCTTAACGCGGTGGCGAAAACGGGGTATACCGCAACGTTGAACCGTATTGAGCCACAATAAACCACCTTCGGGTGGTTTTGCTCTGTTTTCCGCGTATGATGCCCGGCGGCTGATGCTCCCTTTTGTGCGTTAACTACCGGAATTCCCCTCGTTTCCTGTTAACCTGAATTGGCGGTACCTGTAAGCCGCTCATGCCCATTTGGATCTGTTATCCCACCAGCCATGTAAGATAATCACAGGCAAGAATTTTTACTAAGGAAAAGCGTTATGAAAACGGGACCACTAAACGAGAGCGAACTGGAATGGCTGGATGATGTGCTGACTAAGTACAATACGGACAAGTCTATTCTGGATGTGTCAGAGCTGGATGGCTTACTGACGGCGGTGCTCAGTTCACCGTATGAGATCGAGCCGGAGCAGTGGCTGGTCGCTATCTGGGGCGGTGCGCAGTATGTTCCGCGCTGGTCCTCCGAAAAAGAAATGGCGCGTTTCATGAATCTGGCGTTCCAGCATATGGCGGATACGGCCGATCGTCTGGATGAGTTCCCGGAGCAGTTTGAACCGCTGTTTGGCCTGCGTGAAATTGAAGAACATGAGCTGACTATCGTAGAAGAGTGGTGCTTTGGCTATATGCGAGGCGTCGCGTTGTCGGATTGGTCAACGCTACCTGATTCACTGAAACCCGCTCTCGATGCGATTGCGTTACACGGGACAGAAGAAAACTTCGAAGTGGTGGAGAAACTGACACCAGAGGCATTTGAAGAGAGCGTGGATGCCATTCGTCTGGCGGCTCTGGATCTACATGCTTACTGGATGGCACATCCGCAGGAAACACCGGTTAACGTCCCGGTAAAAGTTGATGCCAAAGTGGGGCGCAACGACCCATGCCCGTGCGGCAGTGGTAAAAAATATAAACAGTGCTGTCTGCATTAAAAGAGAGGGGCGTAAGCCCCTTTTACTTTACAGAGCCAATAGTAGGCCTGATAAGCGTAGCGCCATCAGGCAAAATCTTCGTTAACCCACTTCAGGCAGCAGCCCTGCGGCTATAGAAAATTGCACTGCTATCACCACGATGCCGCAAATAAAGACCAGCGCCAGCGCCGGCGTGCCACCCATTACGCGGTAGTTTGCCTGCGGGTTGTGTTTTCTGCTCCGCCAGGCCAGCATGGAAGGGATCAACAGAGCCAAAACGGCCAGGGCAACGCCTGCATATCCCAGCGCCATGACAAAACCTCGCGGATAGAAAAGAGCAAATGCCAGCGGTGGCAGGAACGTCACGACACCAGTTTGCATTCTGCCGGCCACAGTATTACGGCGCTGAAAGAGATCTGCCAGGTAATCAAATAACCCCAGTGCCACACCGAGGAAAGAGGTGGCCAGTGCGAGGTCGGCAAACAGATGCACGGCCAGTTCGACGTGCGGTGAAGCCACGACTTCACGTAATGCCTGTAACAAACCGTTTAAGCCAGCGTGATTGGCTAAAAGTCCCATAAACGTTGACGAGTTAATGCTACCGAGCGTGGCCAGTTGCCAGAAAATATAGGCCACTAACGGGATGGCGCTACCGCTGATAAACACCCAGCGCAGTTTACGGATGTTGCCGTTCATGTAGCTGACGATGCTGGGTACGCTACCGTGAAAACCAAATGAGGTAAAAATAACCGGGATCGCGGAGAGTGCCAGGCCTTGTTGAAGCGGCAGGGTAAGCAGGTTCACCTTATGAATATGCGGCATCAATAGCGCGAGCATTGCCACCAGGAAAATGATTTTGGCGCTAAACAATAGACGATTGAACAAATCAACCAGTGAGGTCCCGACGCACACCACGCCACCGGCAACAAAGGTGAACAGCAATACGCCTGTGGTGGGCGAGATGCTGGTTCCGGTCCAGTCACTGATGCTGGAGGCCAATAGCTCGCCTGCACCACTGATGTAGGCGGCGGTCAGGGCATACATCAAGAACATCATGCTAAAGCCCGTTACCCACTGCCCGTATCGACCAAGATAGCGTTTTGCCAGTGTGCCAAGCCCGGTGTCTGCCGGTACATGCTGGTACACTTCAAGCAGCAACAGCGCGGTGTAGCACATCAGGGCCCATAGCCCAACCAACAATACCAGCGTGACGCTAAACCCCACGCCTGCCGCCGCCAGCGGCATTGCCAACATACCGGCACCAATCGTGGTTCCCGCCACGATAAAAATACTACCCAGGGTTCTGTTTTTCACGCTTTCCTCTGTCCCAGAGATAATCAACGGTTATATCTGCGGCGCAGGTTAAGGCATAACGCTATTTTCGTCAAATCACCGTTACAAGTGCTGTATATTAATATTTACAGATACTGAGGCTTAAGATGTATTAAAAATGATATTTATCTGCTCTCTGCCCGCATAAACCTGCGTTAGCGCAAAGCAGCGTTGTGCGGTTCACATTAGGCTACGGGCTTTATTGAGGAGGTAGTATGGAATCTATTCACGGTCACGAAGTGCTCAACATGATGATTGAATCTGGTGAGCAGTATTCACATGCCAGCCTTGAGGCGGCGATTACCGCGCGGTTTGGTGAGCAGGCACGTTTTCACACCTGTTCAGCAGAAGGCATGACGGCGGGCGAGTTGGTCGCATTTTTAGCGGCGAAGGGGAAGTTTATTGCCAAAGAAGACGGCTTCTCTACGCATGAAAGCAAGATCTGCCGCCACTAAGATTCTCGAATAACGGTGGCAAACTGCCACCGTTACCCAACAACATTAATTCTGTGTATCAAGGGTTGCCAGTTCTTTATCGATGAAATAAAGACCTTCGCCACTTTTACCGGCCAGCGATAACTTATCGATGACAGATTTAAATAATTTCTCTTCTTCATGCTGCTCAGCAACATACCATTGCAGGAAATTAAAGGTCGGATAATCCTGGTGGGTCATTGCCGCATGCGCCAGTTCATTAATTTTCTGGGTGATCAATTGTTCGTGCTCATAGGTTACACGGAACAGTTCATCCAGCGAGGCATATTCTGCAAACGGTGAAGAAACAGTATTAATACGCGGCAGGCTGCCGGTATCCGTCAGGTAATCGAACAGACGCTGCATATGCGTCATTTCTTCCTGGGCGTGACGACGCAGAAACGCGGCCGCACCTTCGAAGCTGTGATAGCTGCACCACGCACTCATCTGTTGGTAGAGCAGGGATGAATATAATTCAAGATTCATTTGCTCATTCAGTTTATCGATCATTTCTGTTTTCAGCATGGTTCTGCTCCACGAACGTTATTATATATTGACGTGGCGCCACTATAATTT
>NZ_JANEWL010000079.1:0-22517 GCF_028069815.1 Citrobacter sp. Awk 2 | reverse complement strand
AATAGTTACAGCAATATTCGCTTCTGACGAATTTTAATTTATGCTTTCAGAGAATTATGTCTGCCCCCAGGATGAGCAAAATGGATAATGCTGTTGATCGTCATGTATTTTATATTTCTGATGGCACCGCCATCACCGCAGAGGTATTGGGTCATGCGGTAATGTCGCAATTTCCGGTCACGATCAGCAGCATTACGCTGCCGTTTGTTGAAAATGAGAGTCGTGCTCGTGCGGTTAAAGACCAGATTGACGCCATTTATCAACAAACAGGTGTGCGTCCGCTGGTATTCTACTCCATCGTGTTGCCGGAAATTCGCTCGATCATTTTACAAAGTGAGGGTTTTTGCCAGGACATCGTCCAGGCACTGGTTGCCCCGCTGCAACACGAGATGAAACTCGACCCCACACCGATCGCGCATCGCACGCACGGCCTGAATCCTGGCAATCTCAACAAGTATGATGCGCGTATTGCCGCCATTGATTATACCCTCGCGCACGACGACGGTATCTCGTTGCGCAACCTTGATCAGGCGCAGGTGATTCTGCTTGGCGTTTCCCGCTGCGGAAAAACGCCTACCAGCTTATACCTGGCAATGCAGTTTGGTATCCGGGCCGCTAACTACCCCTTTATTGCCGATGATATGGATAATCTGGTACTGCCCGCCTCTCTGAAGCCGTTACAACACAAACTGTTTGGTCTGACGATTGACCCTGAACGCCTGACGGCCATCCGCGAAGAACGCCGTGAAAACAGTCGCTACGCCTCGCTGCGCCAGTGCCGAATGGAAGTTGCTGAAGTAGAGGCGCTGTACCGGAAAAATCAAATTCCGTGGTTAAACAGTACCAATTATTCAGTAGAAGAGATTGCCACCAAGATCCTCGACATCATGGGGCTGAATCGCCGCATGTACTAGAATGCTAGTGCATTGGTTCGATTTTTTGTTATTATGCTCGCCACCAGGCAGGATGAGTGTGATATTGTGATGTACATCACTTCCCGGTAGTCCTGCCGTTGAAGCAACAAATTTCTGAGATAAGTAATGAACAGAACCGATGAACTCCGTACTGCGCGTATTGACAACCTGGTCACTCCAGCAGAGCTTGCGCAACGGCATCCTGTTTCGTCCTCCGTCGCCCGTCATGTCACGGAATCCCGACGCCGGATAGAAAAAATTTTGAATGGTGAAGACCCTCGCTTGCTGGTTATCGTTGGCCCTTGCTCGATTCACGATCTCGATGCCGCCATGGAATACGCCACGCGTTTGCAGGCACTACGTACTAAACACCAGGCGCGTCTGGAAATCGTGATGCGTACCTATTTTGAAAAACCGCGTACCGTCGTGGGCTGGAAAGGCCTCATTTCCGACCCGGATTTGAATGGCAGCTATCGTGTAAATCATGGTATTGAGCTGGCACGTAAACTGCTGTTACAGGTCAATGAACTGGGTGTACCGACAGCCACTGAATTCCTCGATATGGTGACAGGGCAGTTTATTGCCGATCTGATCAGTTGGGGCGCAATTGGTGCACGCACCACAGAGAGCCAAATTCACCGTGAAATGGCTTCTGCGCTCTCCTGCCCTGTCGGGTTCAAAAACGGGACAGATGGCAATACACGTATCGCCGTCGATGCTATTCGCGCGTCACGCGCCAGCCACATGTTCCTCTCACCGGATAAAACCGGGCAGATGACTATCTATCAGACCAGCGGCAACCCCTACGGTCATATCATCATGCGCGGTGGTAAAAAGCCGAACTACTCTGCCGAAGATATTGCTGCTGCCTGCGATACGCTGCATGAATTCTCTCTGCCGGAGCATCTGGTGGTGGATTTCAGCCATGGTAATTGCCAGAAGCAGCATCGCCGTCAGTTAGAAGTGTGCGATGACGTCTGTCAGCAGATTCGCAATGGTTCGACGGCAATAGCCGGGATCATGGCGGAAAGTTTCTTACGCGAAGGTACGCAAAAAATCGTCAGCGGCCAGCCACTGGTTTATGGTCAGTCAATCACCGATCCCTGCCTGAACTGGGAAGATACGGAACTGCTGGTCGAAAAACTCGCCGCGGCGGTAGACAGTCGATTCTAACATCATGCCCGGGTGGCGGTTTCGCCTGACCCGACCTACGGTTCGTGCCCATCCAGGCCCGGTCAGCATCATGCTACCGGGCTTTTTTAATGCAGCGCAATCCCGCAAATTTGATCCCGTCACAATTATTTCACAAAAAGGCTTGATGCAAATTCTTAGTTTATTGATAATGATTATCATTGTTACATTGATTGTTATTTTTAAACACTATGTCACGTATGGATAACACTACAGCAACGCCTGCAAAAGAAAAAACACCGCCTTCTGTCACGCCTGACGAACGTCGGATTGACAGTAAAAGCCTGCTGGGAAATGAAGGACGAGTGATCATAGAACATGATGGTCAGCACTACCTGCTGCGCCAGACACATGCCGGTAAACTCATTCTGACTAAATAAATACCTATCACGCCAGCCACCCAGGTGATACCCAGGCAGCCAGCGCTTTCGATTTTCTAATGGAGAGTTGCTATGCCACACCTGCACACAACATCGCTGCGCCCATCGCTTTTGGCGCTGGCGATCGTAAGTCACCTTCCCGTCGCCGCCTATGCGGCGGCTGAAGATATGACTGTCACCGCCACCGGCAATGCCCGCAGCGCCTTTGAAGCGCCAATGATGGTCAGCGTGATTGATGCAACCGCGCCGGAAAACCAGACGGCCAGTTCAGCGGCAGATCTGTTACGTAAAGTGCCTGGACTTACCCTTGACGGTACGGGACGAACCAACGGTCAGGACGTCAATCTGCGCGGCTATGACCGCCGCGGAGTGCTGGTGCTGGTAGACGGCGTACGTCAGGGAACCGACACCGGACACCTGAACAGCACATTTCTGGATCCGGCGCTCATTAAACGTATCGAAGTGGTGCGTGGCCCTTCGGCTCTGCTGTACGGCAGCGGTGCGCTCGGCGGGGTCATCGCCTATGACACAGCAGAGGCTAAAGACTTACTTGAAGCGGGTAAAAACAGCGGTTACCGCGTGTTCGGTACTGCTGCCTCGGGCGATCATAGCCTCGGCATGGGTGCCAGCGCGTTTGGTCGAACCGACACGCTGGACGGTCTGCTCGCCTGGTCAACTCGCGATCGCGGTGACTTACGCCAGAGCGACGGTACCACCGCGCCGAACGATGAAGCAATAAACAATATGCTGGCAAAAGGTAGCTGGAAAATTGACAGCGCCCAGACGCTGGCAGGCTCACTACGTTATTACAACAATGATGCACGTGAGCCCAAAAATCCGCAAACCAGCGCAGCAGATACCAGTAACAACCCGATGACCGATCGCTCAACGATCCAGCGTGACGCACAGTTGACCTACACGCTCGCCCCTGCGGACAATGACTGGCTGAACGCTGATGCTCGCATTTACTGGTCCGAGGCGCGCATTAATGCCCAGAATCCGGATGCAACTAATGAGTTTCGCAAACAAACGACCAAAGGCGGAAAAATTGATAACCGCAGCCGGTTGTTTACCGACTCTTTTGCTTCTCACCTGTTAACTTACGGGGGGGAGTACTATCGCCAGGAACAACGCCCCGGCGGTGCGACGACCGGTTTCCCTGAGGCAAAAATTGATTTCAGCTCCGGCTGGCTACAGGATGAAATCACCCTGCGAGATCTGCCAGTAACATTGCTGGGTGGTACACGCTATGACTCATATCGCGGTAGCAGCGATGGTTACGCGGATGTCGATGCCGACAAATGGTCGTCCCGCGCAGGAATGACCGTCACGCCGGCCGACTGGCTGATGCTATTCGGGTCCTGGGCTCAGGCTTTCCGCGCGCCGACAATGGGCGAGATGTACAACGATGCAAAACACTTCTCCATCGGCCGTTTTTACACCAACTATTGGGTACCCAACCCTAACCTGCGTCCGGAAACCAACGAAACGCAGGAGTATGGCTTCGGTTTGCGCTTTGACGATTTGCTGATGGCAAGCGATGCGCTCGAATTTAAAGCCAGCTATTTCGATACCAAAGCCAAAGATTACATCTCCACCAGCGTCAATTTTGCTGCCGCGACCACCATGTCCTATAACGTACCCAATGCCAAAATCTGGGGCTGGGACGTGATGGCGAAGTACTCCGCCGACCTGTTCAGTTTAGACATGGCCTACAACCGTACACGAGGCAAAGATACCGACACGGGTGAATACATTTCCAGCATTAACCCGGATACCGTCACCAGCAAACTGAACATCCCCGTGGCACACAGCGGTTTCTCAGTCGGCTGGATAGGCACGTTTGCAGACCGCTCAACCCATATCAGCAGCAGCTACACCAAACAACCCGGCTATGCCGTAAACGACTTTTACGTGAGCTATCAGGGTCAACAGGCGCTGAAAGGTATGACCACCACGCTGGTACTGGGTAACGCTTTTGACAAAGAGTACTGGTCTCCGCAAGGCATTCCGCAAGATGGCCGTAACGGCAAAATTTTCGTGAGTTATCAGTGGTAATCACCCTGCCCCGACGAGCCGGGGCAGCAATCTGGAAGGAAGAAGCAATGAATCACTACACACGCTGGCTGGAACTGAAAAAAGAACATCCTGGAAAATACGCGCGTGACATCGCAGGGTTGATGAACATTAGCGAAGCTGAACTGACCTTCGCACGCGTCGGTCATGACGCGTGGCGTTTACGCGGCGAAGTGCGCGAAATCCTGGGCGCTCTGGAAGCCGTAGGCGAAACAAAATGCATTTGCCGTAATGAATATGCGGTGCATGAACAAACAGGCGCCTTTACCAACCAACACCTTAACGGGCATGCCGGGCTGGTACTGAACCCACGCGCCCTCGATTTACGTCTGTTCCTGAACCAGTGGGCCAGCGCCTTCCATATCAGCGAAACCACCGCCCGTGGCGAACGTCAAAGTATCCAATTTTTCGACCATCAGGGTGATGCGCTGCTGAAGGTTTATGTCACGGAGAATACCGATATTACCGCATGGGGTTCGCTGCTGACCCGTTTCATCTTTGCAGAAAACCCGCCGCTGACGCTGCAAACTGTCGAACCCGTCGTTCCCGCCGTTAACGTAGACGCTGCGACAGTGGACAAAGAGTGGCGCGCCATGACCGATGTTCATCAGTTCTTCGGCCTACTGAAGCGCCATAATCTTACCCGCCAACATGCATTTAATCTGGTAGGTGACGACCTGGCCTGTAAAGTCAGTAATGGCACGTTGACACAGTTACTCGAAACCACACAACAAGATGGCAACGAAATCATGGTATTTGTGGGAAATCGCGGCTGCGTGCAGATCTTTACCGGCGTGGTAGAAAAGCTGGTGCCGATGAAAGGCTGGCTCAATATTTTCAACCCGACCTTTACCCTGCATCTGCTGGAAGAGCGCGTCGCCGAAACGTGGGTAACACGTAAACCGACCGCCGATGGTCACGTGACCAGCCTGGAGTTGTTTGCCGCAGATGGCACGCAAATCGCCCAGCTTTATGGACAGCGTACGGAAGGTGAACCGGAGCAGGCGCAATGGCGAGCGCAGATCGATGCCTTAACGCCAAAAGGACTGGCCGCATGAAAAAACTGCTGGTCCTGATTGCGCTGCTGCCCATCGCAGCGCTGGCTGCTGACGAAGAACGCGTTGTGGCTCTCGGTGGTGATGTCACCGAGATTGTATACGCACTGGGAGCACAGTCTTCCCTTGTGGCGCGAGACAGCACCAGCCAGTGGCCTGAAGCGGCAAACACGCTACCGGATGTTGGTTATTTACGCCAACTCAACGCCGAAGGGATCCTGGCTACCCGCCCAACGCTGGTGCTAGCAAGCGCACAAGCGCAGCCTTCTCTGGCGCTAAAACAGCTTGAGCAGAGCAACGTCAGGGTTGTCACGATCCCGGCGAGTAACGATCTTAACGTGATTGATGAAAAAATTCGCGTCATCGCCAAAGCCACCCATCGGGAGGCTGACGGTGAAACGCTGCGCACCCGCTTACGTCAGGAAATGACGGCATTGCCGTCATCTGAACTTAACAAACGCGTGCTGTTTATTCTCAATCATGGCGGGATGACCGCGATGGCGGCAGGCCAGCATACCGGAGCCGATGCCGCTATTCTCGCGGCCGGCTTACGTAACGCAATGCAGGGTTTTAGCCGTTACCAGCCGTTATCACAAGAAGGCGTAATAGCCAGCCAGCCTGACCTGGTGGTGATCTCACGGGATGGTATTCAGGCCGTTGGTGGTGAAGCTAACCTGTGGGCACTGCCTGGACTTGCGCAAACGCCTGCCGGGCGCAATAAGCAGGTACTGCAGATTGATGATATGGCATTACTGGGCTTTAGCGTTCGCACGCCACAGGCCATTTTGCAGCTACGCGCCAAAGCGGAGCAATTGCCCTGATGACCCGACGAATCACCTGCTCGTTATGGACGCTGGCCTTTATGCTGGGTGTCATGACGATACTGGCGACCGGTTTTGGCGCGTTGCGCCTGCCGGTAAGCCTGCTCTGGCAGGACGGAGATGACGCTTTGCGTCAAATCTGGCTCACCATTCGGCTACCGCGCGTTCTGCTCGCGCTGGTGATTGGCGGCTCACTGGCACTGGCTGGTTGCATCATGCAGGGATTGTTTCGCAACCCGCTTGCCGACCCAGGGCTACTGGGCATTAGCAGCGGTGCGGCCTGCGCCGTCGCCCTGTGGGTAGTGTTACCGGTCTCATTACCCGCGTTACTCATGCTGTATGCGCCAATGATGGCAGCATTTCTCGGGGCACTGGCTGCCACCGTGGTGATTTTTATCCTCAGCCAACAGCGTGACGGTTCACTATCGCGTCTGTTGTTGGTCGGAATTGCCATCAACGCACTCTGCGGGGCGGCGGTCGGCGTTCTGTCGTGGATCAGCAATGATGCGCAACTGCGCCAGTTGTCACTGTGGGGGATGGGCAGTTTGGGTTCTGCGCAGTGGTCAACACTACTGGCCGTCACCTCGCTAATGCTCCCAACAGTACTGGTTATCTGGCGCCTGGCTGCGGCACTGAACCTGTTACAACTGGGTGAGGAGGAGGCGCATTATCTCGGCGTTGATGTCCGGACGATCCAGCGTATTTTGTTGTTGTGCAGCGCATTACTCGTGGCCGCTGCTGTAGCGGTCAGCGGAGTCATTGGGTTCATCGGTTTGGTTGTTCCGCATTTAATGCGTATGTGGCTCGGCTCAGACCATCGGGCCGTGATCCCCGGTTCTGTTCTGGCTGGCGCATTTTTACTACTGATTGCCGATACTCTCGCCCGCACCGCCGTTGCGCCTGCGGAAATGCCCGTTGGTCTGTTGACCAGCATTCTCGGTGCGCCATGGTTTTTATGGCTTATTTTTCGTCAGCGAGGAGAGCATGACTGAACATTTTATTGCCGAAGGACTTCACTACCGCCTTGCTGGTCGCTCAGTTATTGACGACGTATCGCTCAAACTTGCTAAAGGTGAACTGGTCGCGCTAATCGGGCCGAATGGTGCGGGAAAATCCACCCTGCTACGTCTGTTGACCGGCTTTCTTAAACCGACTGCCGGACACTGTTTGTTAGATGGCAAATCACTGGCTGACTGGAGTACGCAGTCGCTGTCGCGCCATCGCGCGGTTATGCGTCAGCAAACGCAGGTAGGTTTTGACTGGCAGACAGAAGCCGTCATCGCGATGGGTCGCGCACCCTGGACCCAACAGCAGGAACCCCGACTTATCGCTCAGGTAATGGAAATGACCGGATGCACACCGTTGGCGGGCCGGCAATACGCCGCGCTTTCCGGTGGCGAACAACAGCGAGTGCAGTTGGCCCGTGCACTGGCACAACTTTGGTGCAACGGCGCGCCTCACGGCTGGTTATTCCTTGATGAACCCACCTCTGCGCTGGATCTTTATCACCAGCAGCACCTGTTACGCTTGCTGAAGACGCTAACCGCTTCGGGAGAGCTGCATGTGTGCATTGTGCTTCACGATCTCAATCTGGCAGCACTGTGGGCTGACCGGATCATACTGCTCCATCAAGGACGCATTGTGTCTCAAGGAACGCCCAACACCGTGTTGCAGGCTGATGATCTGATACGCTGGTACGGTGCCCAGGTTCACGTTGGCCAACACCCGGCCAACGCCTCCCCACAGGTTTTTCTCGCACCTTAGCTGGAACAACTCACTTCCAGCCGTTTACCCCAGTCAGGTGGACGGCTGATATAATCATCATCCCGATCGATAAACGGCGTACGTAACGCAGCGTGTAACCGATGTAGTTCGGTATAATCACCCTGCTCTGCCTGGCTTATTGCCCGCTGAGCCAGCCAGTTACGTAGCACCATAGCCGGATTCGCCGTCTTCATCTGCGCTTGTCTGACAACATCAGCTACATTGTCTTGTTGCAGGCGCGTGCGGTAACGTGTGAACCAGTCGTCGAATGCCGCACGGTCAATAAACTCATCGCGCAGTGGGGACAAGGCACTGTGTTGTTCCGTTTGGCTGAGCATGCGGAACGTTCGCGTGTAGTCGCTACCTTCCCGCGCCATCAGGCTAAACAGTTCGCTAAGGATTTCGTTATCGTTTTTCTGCTCGCTAAAGAAACCCAGTTTTTGCCGCATGCGTTGCCCATAGCGGGTGAGCAAGGCCAGTTGATAACCGTCCAGCGCATCATTGAGCACATCAACCGGAATGAATGGCGACAGCGTCTGCGCCAGACGTTGTAGGTTCCACAACGCCGCAGCAGGCTGATTATCAAAACTATAGCGCCCCTGATGATCGGAGTGGTTGCAGATAAAATCTGGCACGTAATCATCAAGGAAACCGAAGGGACCATAATCCATCGTCAGGCCAAGAATCGACATGTTGTCCGTGTTCATCACCCCATGCGCAAAGCCTACGGCTTGCCAGTCGGCCATTAACGTCGCGGTGCGCGAAACAACATCCGTAAACCACAACTGATACTTATCCGCCTCTTCCTGCCAGTGTGGCCAGTAATGACGGATCGCAAAGTCAGCAAGCTGGCGTACTTTTTCCGGTTCACGACGATAATAAAAGTGCTCAAAATGACCGAAACGCATATGGCTTTGTGCCACGCGAATAAGCATCGCGCCTGCTTCAGTGGTCTCTCGCTGCACCGGAGTCTCGCTGGTGACAATCGACAAGGCCCGGGTTGTGGGTATCCCCAAATAATGCATGGCTTCACTGGCCAGGCTCTCTCTAATCGTCGAGCGCAGCACGGCGCGCCCATCCCCCATGCGGGAATAAGGCGTTAATCCAGCGCCTTTCAGATGCCAGTCAAGGGTTGTGCCATCTGCAAGCAATTGCTCACCCAGCAGAATCCCTCGTCCATCGCCGAGCTGCCCGGCCCAGACACCGAACTGATGCCCGCTGTAGACTTGTGCCAATGGCGACATCCCAGGTAGTAGCGATTCGCCCCCCCATACACCTGCCCCACCAGAAACATCAAACAACGCATCTGGAATACCCAATTGCGCAGCCAGAGCATCGTTATGCCAGATGATGTGCGCGTTTTTCAGGGGGGTGGGCGAAAGAGCGGTATAGGTTGCTGGTAATTCATCACGCCAGCGAGTAGTAAAAGACAGGGTCATAGGGCCTCCTGTCTCTAGTGTAGACTGTTAATAGCCTGTTAAACACCAGCAAATAAAAGGGTTATCATTTTACCAGTGAAATGATCTTTGCAGGTGATACCGCCGGCCACAGTCCTCCTTGCATAGCGCCGAATCCCAAAGGCAATACCCGCGCCAGCATCTCCTGTGTATCAATACCGCTAATGATGATTGATTCACAACTGGGGGATAATTGCGCCAGAATAGCCCGCATAAACGGCTCAAACGAAATATGTGTAATCCTTTGTTGAACAAAGTTTTTATCCAGCACGACACGTTTGAACAGACCATCAAAAATTGCCCGCGTGGATATGCCCCCGGCACCGTAGTTTGTCAGTATTAATGGGAACCGCGCAGCCAGAGCCGCCAGTGTGGGATTTTCTTTGCCACTGTTTAACTCCGGATAACTTTCATTAATCGTCAGTTCAATAAATGAAAATCGTTCAACACGTGAAGCATATTCTGCGTCTGATAATAAAGTATTAGCAACCGCTGGCGTTAAATTAATCCAGGCCGGAATTTTGCGTTGAATAAAAAAGTGTTGGCACGTTTCGATTAATTCCAGCTTCTCGGCAAATAAACGACATTGCTCGTCGTCTGACATCCGGGGCATAACCAGCTCTGTTGGCATGCGTACGTTGCCATCCGGGCTGACAAAGTTTGTAACAATATCGACGAACTCAAGGTCACCTTTTTCACTTCGTGCAGGAAGAAAAGAGAACTCTGAATGATAAAGATAATCCAGTGAAACAATCATTGTGCCAGCCCCTCTGCATGGGTGTAATCCGGCATCCTGTAGCAAAGGATGGAAAAATACGTTGCTGCTGATACAAATAGAGGCCCTTTCATTTTTCCCTTTTTAGCCAGTAAATCGAATCCTTTTTTTTTAGCTTATCCTGATTATAAACGAATATCCAGCTTTGCACTTTTTAATATCTCGGGATAAATCATATTTTTAGCAAGATACGCTCTTAACGTTTGGGGTTATTGACCGACAAACAGCAGAAGTGAAAGTTGACATTTAAAATGAGGATGACGAGACAACCGCGCGCCGATCTCGTCATCCGTAATGATTAAATTCGACGTGCCTGCCAAAAGTTTTTACGCCAGTAGACGTTATCCAGTGAAGAACGCATCACTCCGCGACTGGTTGAAGCATGGATAAATTGATTATTGGTATCGTAAATTCCGACATGCAGACCACTTTCACCGGAACCCGTTTTAAAGAAAACCAGATCGCCGGGTAGCAAATCATCTTTATCGATCTCGGTACCAATCTTTGATTGAGTACGTGTGTCTCGCGGTAATTGAAGATCGAATTGGTCACGCATCGTCATCAACACAAATCCCGAACAATCCACCCCGCTACGGCTCATACCGCCGTAGCGATAGGGAGTGCCATGCCAGGTTTGCAACTGATCGTTAAGACCCGCGATAACGGCGATAGAGTCCGACAGTCGGGCATTCGGCGCAGGAGCACGATGGCTGCTGCACCCCGCCAAAAACAATGCTGTGATGAAAAGGAGCCAAAAGCGCATTCAGGACGAATCCTCTGATTTTTATTTTTGTGTCAATTTAGCGTGGAAATTATGTGATTTTCAAGAACCCATTTAACTTAAGTGGTTGATATGAGCATTCTGTGGCCTTCAATATCCAGGCGACGGAAATTTACACCATAGGCCAACGACAGATTTGCTGGCGTCAGCACCACATCACGCGAACCGCTCGCCAGCAGCTTTCCGCGTTTGAGCAACCACGCCTTGTGCGCATGGCGTAGCGTATGGTTAAGATCATGACTGCTCATCACAATGGCGATTCCTTGCAGACACAGCTGGCTCAACAATCTATCCAGCGCGTTTTGTTGCGCCACGTCCAGGCTATTCATCGGCTCATCCAGCAACAAAAGTTGCCCATGCGGATTAGACTGTGGACTCATTTGCAGGATGACGGCCGCCAGACGCACACGTTGCCATTCCCCCCCTGACAGCTGATTTACACCACGTCCCAGTTTATCGCCCAGCCCAAGCGCATCAGCCACCTCCTGCAGCAGGTCTGTTCGGGCTTTATCAGGCTGATGCAGCGTCAGAAAATGCCAGACCGGCATCGCAAATGGCGGATTTTGCTGTTGCGCAAGATAAGCACGATACTGCGCCAGCTTCGCTGCCGGCCAGTCTCCGAGCGGTGTATCACCAAAGGTGATGCTTCCCTCTCCCGTCGTCAGTCCCGCCATTCGCGCCAACAACGTACTTTTCCCCGCGCCGTTGGGGCCCACTAAATGCAGGATCTCTCCTGCTTTAATTTCACCAGATAGCGGGCCGAGTCGGGTAGATTCCGCAACATCCTGTAGCAGCATTAATCGGGACATTAGTTGGCCAATGCAGTCTTTATAGCGTGTACAAGAATCGGGTCCTCAGGCGTCATATCAGGAGAATAACGCTGCAGCACCTGCCCATCCCGACCGACTAAGAACTTCTCGAAGTTCCACAGAATATCGTCCGGGTAGAGCGGTGCCCGCCCTTTACTCGCCATACGCGCATAAAATCCGCTATCCGCCGGTGCAACCGCTGTGGGTGCCGCATCAATCAGCTTCTGATACAACGGATGGCGGGCTTCGCCATTGACATCAATCTTACTGAACATCGGGAAGGTAACGCCCCAGGTGGTGCTGCAATACGTCTTAATCTCGTCTTCGCTGCCGGGCTCCTGCCCCAGAAACTGGTTGCAGGGAAATCCCAGAACGGTGAAACCCTGCCCATGCCAGGCTTTCTGCAGGTTTTCCAGTTGCTCATACTGCGGCGTTAACCCACATTTTGAGGCTACGTTGACAATTAACAGTACATTTCCGGCATACGCCTGCAATGAGGTCGCCTCGCCGTCGATGGTTGTCACTTCCGTATTAAAAAGCGTGTTTTGCATAGCATCTCCAGACCAACAGGTGAATAGTGGGATGACCCTGTTTAGCTTTTAAGCATAGACCGAACCTGCGCTTTCTAGCGCGCAGCTTTTAACAATAACCAGATAAATACCGGTGCGCCCATCGTAGCCGTCACCACGCCAATGGGTAATTCAGCCGATGCCAGTACCAGACGTGCGACAACATCAGCAAACAGTAGTGCAATTGCCCCCGCCAGCGCACACCCAGGGAGTAAAACGCGGTGGTCGGTTAATCCACACAGTCGCAGAATATGGGGGATTACCAGCCCGATAAAACCAATTGCCCCCGCCAGCGCCACGCTTACGCCGACCATCCATCCTGTGGCAACCACCAGCAGGTTGCGCCAGAACCATAGGGGCAGTCCCAGCTGGCGCGCGGAGGTTTCCCCCAGCGCCAGCATATTCATCGGCTGCGACTGACAGCAGATCCACACCAGCACCGGAATCAATGCCACCATGAGCCAGGCCTGATGCCAGTCTACGCCGCCGAAGCCCCCCATCATCCAGTACATCAACTGTCGAAGATCAAAAGAGGTGGAAAAATAGATAGCCCAGGTCATCAGCGCGCTGCAGATAATCCCCAGCGCCACGCCTGCCAACAGCAAACGACTGGTCGATAAATGTCGGCGGGCAAAACGAAGAAGAATGAGGGTGATAATCAGCGCACCAGCAATGGCGCACAGGCCCAATGCCCAGCCGGGCAATTGCCCTTGCCCCAACAGCACTGCCGCAATAAGCCCAACCCCCGCGCCATTAGACACGCCGAGTAAGCCAGGCTCCGCGAGCGGGTTTTCAAACAGCGCCTGCATCACCGCGCCAGCCAGGGCCAGTGCGGCACCTACCAGCAATACGGCAAGTGTACGAGGAAGTCGAATTTGCCAGACAAACAGATCGCCACGAGCGCTAAACCAATCGCCGGGAGCAATCCACTGTTCTCCTGCGCACAAACTTATCATGGTTGCCAGCAGCATCAGCACTGACAGAGACAGTATCCAGCGCACGTTTCGTCGCTGCTGTTGATGGGCGAAAGTCAGCATGTTTTCCATTCTGCTGAAAAAAGATGGGGAGATTCTACGGTGCTGATTCAGTAGTGAAAAGGAAAAAGGCCGCATAGCGGCCTTTTTAGTTATACGCATCATACTTTGCGTATCGTTAAATCACTCTTCTTTGGGCGTTGCGTTTTCAACCCGGCTTTTTAACTTCTGCCCGGGTCTGAAGGTCACCACGCGCCGTGCTGTAATGGGAATATCTTCGCCCGTTTTCGGGTTACGTCCCGGACGTTGATTCTTATCACGCAGATCGAAGTTACCAAAACCAGAGAGTTTTACCTGCTCACCATTTTCCAGAGCACGACGGATCTCTTCGAAAAACAGCTCGACCAGTTCTTTGGCATCCCGCTTGCTAAGCCCAAGCTTATCAAACAGATATTCTGACATTTCAGCTTTTGTAAGCGCCATAGGTTCAATCCCTCAATGATGCCTGGAATCGCTCTTTTAATGCCTCTACACATTTGGCGACGGTAGCGGCAATCTCCTCTTCTTCAAGTGTACGGCTGGTATCCTGAAGGATCAGGCTGATAGCGAGGCTCTTATAACCCTCCGCAACACCCTTACCGCGGTACACGTCAAACAAGTTTACGCCAACTACCTGATTTACGCCAACTTTCTTACATTCGGATAAAATATCCGCTGCGGGAACGTTTTCTGCCACAACAACGGCGATGTCACGGCGGTTCGCCGGGAAGCGAGAAACTTCACGCGCCTGAGGCACCACGCGGTCTGCGAGCTTATTCCACTCCAGTTCGAACACCAGAGTGCGACCGTTCAGATCCAGTTTACGTTCCAGTTCAGGATGAACAACCCCAATGAAACCAATACGTTCACCTTTCAGATAAATCGCTGCAGACTGGCCCGGATGCAGCGCTGGATTCGCTTCAGCTTTGAACTGGATGTCCGCCAGTTTGCCGGTCAGGTCGAGAACCGCTTCCAGATCGCCCTTCAGATCATAGAAATCAACCGTCTCTTTCGTCAGATTCCAGTGTTCATCATGACGGTTGCCGCAGATCACGCCCGCCAGCATCAGATCCTGACGGATCCCAAGGTTAGCCTGCGTATCCGGTACAAAACGCAAACCCGTTTCAAAAATACGCACACGGTTTTGCTGACGGTTTTGGTTATAAACCACCGTTGACAGCAAACCGGTCCACAGAGACAGACGCATTGCTGACATATCGATAGAGATTGGGCTTGGCAGCAGCAACGCCTCTTCTCCCGGATGCAACAACGACTGGACTTTAGGATCAACAAAGCTGTAGGTGATAACTTCCTGGTAGCCTTTATCATTCAGCATGGTTTTAACACGTTTCAGCGAGAGGTCCGCTTCACGATGCTCACCCATGATGAGTCCTGCCTGAATTGGGGTATTCGGGATATTGTCGTAACCGTATACGCGGGCGATTTCCTCGACCAGGTCTTCTTCGATCTCCATATCGAAACGCCAGCTCGGCGCGACAGCCTTCCACTCGCCATGGCCTTCAGTCACTTCACAGCCCAGACGACGCAGAATATCGCTCACCTGCTCATCGGCAATAGGATGGCCGATCAGGCGATCCAGTTTGCTACGACGCAGCGTAATAGTGGCACGCTTCGGCAACGTCGCTTCGTTGGTCACATCAATCACTGGGCCGGCTTCGCCGCCACAGATATCAATCAGCAGACGCGTTGCACGTTCCATTGCTTTGTACTGCAGCGCAGGATCGACACCACGCTCATAACGGTGAGAAGCATCGGTGTGCAGGCCGTGACGGCGCGCGCGACCGGTAATAGACAGCGGGCTGAAGAACGCGCATTCCAGCAGAACGTTTTGCGTTTCATCGTTCACACCAGAGTGCTCACCACCAAAGATCCCCCCCATGGCCAGCGCTTTGTTGTGGTCAGCTATCACCAGCGTATCCGCACTCAGTTTTGCTTCACTGCCGTCGAGCAGGACCAGGGTTTCCCCTTCTTTTGCCATACGCACGACAATTCCGCCTTCAATGCGATCTTTGTCGAACGCGTGCATCGGCTGGCCCAGTTCGAGCAGCACATAGTTAGTCACGTCAACCACTGCATCGATGGAACGAATACCGCAACGGCGCAGTTTCTCTTTCATCCACAGTGGCGTAGGCGCCTTAACATTGATACCTTTCACCACGCGGCCCAGATAGCGTGGGCACGCGTCAGCAGCATCGACCTGAATAGGCAGTACATCGTTAATGGTCGCCGCTACCGGGGTGATTTCCGGTTCAACCAGCGGAGCTTTGTTCAGCACAGCCACATCGCGCGCAACACCGATAATGCCTAAGCAGTCGGCACGGTTCGGCGTAACGCTGATTTCAATGGTGTTATCGTTGAGTTTCAGATATTCACGGATGTCGGTGCCAATCGGCGCATCGGCAGGCAGTTCAATAATACCGTTATGATCGTCGGAAATACCCAGCTCAGAAAACGAGCACAGCATGCCTTCAGACGGCTCACCACGCAGTTTCGCCGCTTTGATTTTAAAATCACCCGGCAGAACGGCACCAATGGTCGCTACCGCAACTTTCAGTCCCTGGCGGCAGTTCGGCGCACCACAGACGATATCCAGCAGGCGATCGCCGCCGACATTCACTTTGGTGACGCGCAGTTTGTCAGCGTTCGGGTGCTGACCGCACTCAACTACTTCACCGACAACAACACCGTTAAATTCACCGGCAACGGCTTCCACACCATCAACTTCCAGGCCCGCCATCGTAATTTGGTTTGACAGCGCATCGCTATCAATTGCTGGGTTAACCCATTCGCGTAACCACAGTTCACTGAATTTCATTGTATTACCCTGCCTTTATTTAAACTGTTTGAGGAAACGCAGATCGTTTTCGAAGAAAGAACGCAGATCGGTAACGCCATAACGCAACATGGTCAGACGCTCCATCCCCATGCCGAAGGCAAAACCGGAATAAATTTCTGGATCGATACCGACGTTACGCAGCACGTTCGGGTGAACCATACCGCAGCCCAGTACTTCCAGCCATTTTCCGTTTTTACCCATGACGTCAACTTCCGCAGAAGGTTCAGTGAACGGGAAGTAAGAAGGACGGAAACGAACCTGCAAATCTTCTTCAAAGAAGTTACGCAGGAAATCGTGCAGCGTACCTTTCAGGTTGGTGAAGTTGATATTGGTATCAACGATCAGGCCTTCCATCTGATGGAACATCGGGGTGTGCGTCTGATCGTAGTCGTTACGATATACACGGCCCGGCGCAATGATGCGGATCGGCGGCTGTTTTTCTTTCATGGTGCGGATCTGCACGCCGGAGGTCTGCGTACGCAGCAGACGCGTTGCGTCAAACCAAAAGGTATCGTGGTCGGCACGCGCCGGGTGATGGCCAGGAATATTCAGCGCGTCAAAGTTATGATAATCGTCCTCAATTTCTGGACCTGTTGCCACGGTAAAGCCCAGTTCACCGAAGAAACTTTCAATCCTGTCGATAGTACGCGTTACCGGGTGCAGTCCACCATTTTCGATACGGCGTCCCGGCAGGGAGATATCGATAGTTTCTTCAGCCAGGCGCGCGTTCAGTGCAGCATTTTCTAATTCGGCTTTACGCGCGTTCAGCGCTTGCTGTACCTGCTCTTTGGCTTCGTTGATTACCGCACCTGCTGCCGGGCGCTCTTCTGGTGGCAGCTCGCGCAGGGTTGTCATCTGAAGGGTCAAGTGCCCTTTCTTGCCCAAATATTCGACGCGGACATTGTCTAACGCGGCAACATCTGAAGCCTGGTTAATGGCGGCCGTTGCACTGGCAACCAGCTCTGCGAGATGTGACATGGTTTTCCTCGTTATGTTGCGATATTCACTAGTCGCTCGTATATACGCAAAATCATTCAAGTTGTATCAAGGCGGCAAAAGAGCGAATGCAGTCAATACAGAGACAACTTGAAGGATGACGCGTATAAAAAAAGCCTCCACCAGGGAGGCTTTTAGGCGCTGTTTTCCGTTTCTTCTTTCACGCGCAAGCCTCCTGAGTTCAGGTGCTAAAGTAAAAGAAGAAGCGGAAAATAGCAGCATTCATGCTTGCGTTACCTTGTGTGGTAAAAACCGGACAACCTTTATTGAAAAGGCTTACGGATAAATTGTCAACCAATTGATTGAACTACAAATAAAAGAGAGGGAGCCAGGCTCCCTCTTTTCACCGGCTTATGCCAGAGCTGCTTTCGCTTTTTCGACCAGAGCGGTGAACGCTACTTTGTCGAATACTGCGATGTCAGCCAGGATCTTACGGTCGATTTCAACAGAGGCTTTTTTCAGGCCGTTGATGAATTTGCTGTAAGAAATACCGTTCTGACGTGCTGCTGCGTTGATACGCGCAATCCACAGTTGACGGAACTGACGCTTTTTCTGACGACGGTCACGATAAGCGTACTGACCAGCTTTGATAACAGCCTGGAAGGCAACGCGGTATACGCGAGAACGCGCACCGTAGTAGCCTTTAGCTTGTTTCAAAATTTTCTTGTGACGTGCACGGGCAACTACACCACGTTTTACGCGAGCCATATGTGCTCTCCTGTCTCTATATTCTTAGTAAAAAAATGAATTAAACGTTAACGGCTTATGCGTACGGCAAGCACGCGATAACCAGACCCAGATCGCCTTTAGACACGAGGCCTTTTGGACGCAGGTGACGTTTACGCTTAGTAGATTTTTTGGTCAGAATATGACGCAGGTTTGCGTGCTTACGCTTAAATCCACCACCACCGGTTTTTTTGAAACGCTTAGCAGCACCGCGTACGGTCTTAATTTTTGGCATTTTAATAACTTCCACTTCGCATTGTTAATAAACGAAACGTAGGCGAACAACGGCTGTGGAACCCGCAGGCTCCACAGACATTGCTACTTGAAGGCCTTACTGTTTCTTCTTAGGAGCGAGCACCATGATCATCTGACGGCCTTCGATCTTCGTTGGGAAGGATTCGACTACTGCCAGTTCACTCAGATCGTCACGGACGCGGTTGAGCACTTCCATACCGATCTGTTGGTGGGCCATCTCACGACCGCGAAAACGCAGCGTGATCTTAGCCTTATCGCCATCTTCCAGAAAGCGTACCAGGCTGCGGAGTTTTACCTGGTAATCGCCATCGTCGGTGCCAGGACGGAATTTAATTTCCTTAACCTGGATAACTTTTTGCTTTTTCTTCTGTTCCTTAGAAGACTTACTCTTTTCATAAAGGAACTTGCCGTAGTCCATAATACGACAAACTGGCGGTTCGGCGTTAGGGCTGATTTCAACTAAATCTACTCCAGCTTCTTCAGCCTTTTCGATCGCTTCTCTCAGACTCACAATACCCAAAGCTTCGCCTTCCAGACCTGTTAAGCGAACTTCCAGGGCGCGAATCTCGCCATTGATACGATTCGGACGTGCCGTTTGAACTCGTTTTCCGCCTTTAATACCTTATTCCTCCAGTTGTTGAAGACTGCGGCTGCGAATCTCTTGTTGCAGCTTCTCAATCACTTCATTTACGTCCAGGCTGCCCAAGTCTTTGCCACGACGGGTGCGCACGGCAACTTTGCCTGCTTCTACCTCTTTGTCGCCACAGACCAACATGTAAGGGACACGACGTAAAGTGTGCTCGCGGATTTTAAAGCCTATCTTCTCATTTCTCAAGTCTGCTTTTACACGAATACCCGCATTTTGTAGTTTCTGCGTTAATTCGTTGACGTATTCAGACTGAGAATCGGTAATGTTCATGACCACAACCTGAACCGGCGCAAGCCAGGTCGGGAAGAAGCCGGCGAACTCTTCAGTCAGGATACCGATGAAACGTTCCATAGACCCAAGAATTGCGCGGTGAATCATAACCGGCACCTGACGTTCGTTGTTTTCGCCAACATAAGAGGCGCTTAAACGGGACGGCAGGGAGAAGTCCAGCTGTACAGTACCGCACTGCCATGCACGATCGAGGCAGTCATACAGGGTAAATTCAATTTTCGGACCGTAGAACGCGCCCTCACCCAGTTGGAACTCAAACGGGATGTTATTTTCTTCCAGCGCAACGGCCAGGTCAGCTTCAGCACGGTCCCACATTTCATCGCTGCCGATACGTTTTTCGGGGCGAGTGGACAGTTTGACGACGATTTTCTCGAAGCCAAAAGTGCTGTACATATCGTAGACCATACGAATGCAAGCGTTAACTTCATCACGAATCTGCTCTTCAGTACAGAAGATATGTGCATCATCCTGAGTAAAGCCACGTACACGCATCAGACCGTGCAGCGCACCTGACGGCTCGTTACGGTGACAGCTACCAAATTCAGCCATACGCAACGGCAGATCACGATAGGATTTCAGACCCTGGTTAAAGATCTGAACGTGGCCCGGGCAGTTCATGGGTTTAATGCAGTATTCACGGTTCTCAGACGAGGTAGTGAACATCGCATCTTTGTAGTTGTCCCAGTGACCTGTTTTTTCCCACAGCACACGGTCCATCATGAACGGACCTTTAACTTCCTGATACTGATATTCTTTCAGTTTCGAGCGAACAAAAACTTCCAGTTCGCGGAAGATAGTCCAGCCATCGTTATGCCAGAACACCATACCCGGTGCTTCTTCCTGCATATGATACAGGTCAAGCTGCTTACCGATTTTGCGATGGTCACGCTTGGCTGCTTCTTCCAGACGTTGCAGGTATGCATTCAGGGCTTTTTTGTCGGCCCATGCAGTACCATAAATACGTTGCAGCATCTTGTTGTTGCTGTCGCCGCGCCAGTATGCCCCTGCGGTCTTCATCAGTTTGAAGTGATGACAGAAACGCATGTTCGGCACGTGCGGACCACGGCACATATCGACGTATTCTTCATGATGGTACAAGCCAGGCTTGTCATCATGGGCAATGTTTTCATCAAGAATAGAGACTTTATAGGTCTCACCACGCTTCACGAAGGTTTCGCGCGCTTCGTACCAGCTGACTTTCTTCTTAATGACATCGTAGTTTTTCTCAGCGAGCTCGTGCATCCGTTTCTCGAGCGCGTCGACATCTTCCTGGGTTAACGTACGGTCAAGATCGATATCGTAGTAAAAACCGTTGTCAACAACCGGTCCGATCGCCATTTTGGTGTTCGGCCAAAGTTGTTTGATCGCATGCCCTAACAGGTGCGCACAAGAGTGACGAATGATCTCCAGACCTTCTTCATCCTTCGCGGTGATAATGGAGAGTTTCGCATCATCTTCAATCAGATCGGAAGCATCTACCAGCTCACCGTTAACACGGCCAGCAATAGTCGCTTTCGCCAGACCTGGACCGATGTCCAGCGCAACATCCATGGGGCTTACAGCGTGGTCGTAATGGCGTTGGCTGCCATCAGGAAGAGTAATAACAGGCATGTTATATCCTTATTTGCAGTGGTGCCCCACACGTAAGAGCACATACAAAGATTCAATATTTAAAATTATCAAAAAGGTCTGGGCTGATTCCCGCTTCACTCTGCGAAATATGTCACAGGTCACCTGACAGGCAACGCTGGACCTACGCCCGTTTTTTGATAACACCGTTTGACAGTGTACACGGCATTACGAGCCGATCAAAGCTGCAATCAATGCGCTTTCCATGATGTAAATCAATTCACGGACACCCTTCTATCTTTGTTACACTAAGTCGAATGGTCTGACCTGGGCAGGAAAAGAACAATGCCAACAAATCGTTTTGCCAAAAAACACTGGAAGATGGTTGTAATACTGCTGGTTATTTGTGCGGCAATGCTGATGCTACGCTGGGCAGCCATGATCTGGGGTTAAACGTCAGAAGCACTATGCCAACCTGAGCAAATATATTCTACAGACTGTTAATTGTGTTTAATTATGACGGTAATGCTGAAATGCCATTTTCAGGACAGCCTATTTATTCATTAAATTGAAAGCGTCTAAAAATGCGGGATGTCAGAAAAGCGTCAAAAATAAAGCGCGGTTAGGATAATAAAAGTACTTAACGTTAATTTATAAAAGCCGGGCCAGTTAACTGGCCCGGCTAACTATTACATCCGATAGCCGAGCGAAACCGTCGTGCGGCGATCGGTATGCTCCGGCGCGGTTGCCGGCGGTTCGGAGTTCCAGGTCACGTTGTACGCAACCTTCAATCCAAAGTGTTCGTTGATAGCAACATTCAAGGCCGTTTCAGAATTCAGCGTTGTATCATCGGCACCAAATACCGACACACCCTGCGTAAACTTGGTGTTGTCCGTCATCTGCCACGCATAAGCCCCGGACGCATAACCTAACGGCTGCGTTTCAGTGGTGCCATCAGTGTGCTCGTCATAACGTACACCAGGACCGAATTCAAAGCGGAAGCTGTGCACCGGTCCATTAAGAAACTGTCGACCATAACCGGCCGTTAGCACGTCACGCTCACGGTATCCGTTATAACGGTCTGTTAACCAGCTGGCCTGACCAAAGAGATAGTCATAGTCAGTCATGTTGTAACGACTACGACCACCTACAGCATATTTCTCAGATGAACGTTCATCATTTGAGGAGGTGTTGCTGGCATTTCCCCACAGAGACCACGCCGTAGATTGACCATACCAGGTCATGGTGGTGTCTGCGGTTAAAGAAGAACTTTTTGTGTTGCCTGACTGGGCAAGATATCCCGCGTTCAGGTTACCTTCAAAGGGTTTTTTCGCGCTGGAAGGGTCATCCATGACAGTAAAAACGGAATCATCGGCGGCGGCATGCATTGACGCAAACACGCACCCCGTCAGCAATACTGCTGCGGGCACTGTCTTCAAAAGCTTCATTTATAAAGAGTCCGTACAACAAAAAAAGAGACCATAACGGTCTCGGAAACTTTCATGTGGATCAATGACAAAAGACCCTTGAAAGGTAACAAATTATAAAAAGACTCGAATAACATAGCAA